>JALRHN010000261.1 GCA_023259575.1 Candidatus Kapaibacterium sp.
TTATTCTAAAACGCCAGGACCAAATGGCGGCACATTCGAAAACAATGTATGGCTCTCTAAGGGGATTGGCATGATAAAAAATGAATCTGTTTTGTATACAAAAGGTGTAAATCCAGTAAGGAGAATTGTGCAATTAAGAAAATATTTGCATTCAAATTCTGCTTCAAGATAATTGTACTCTATCAGGTTTGTATCTTTGTAATGCTGTAAATGGATATAATCATTATTTTTTTTATTAACTAAGATTATTACATGTCAATATATTCTATCTATATATCACTGTTATTGCTGATTTACCCTTTAGCAACTACTTTCTCTGCAATATCTCATCAAGAACTTATAAGGGCAATGAAAGATGAAATACAAAGATCTGTGCAAAAATTGCATGTCAATAATCTTCAAAAGCCGTATTATTTAGAATATACAATTACATTGCGTCATACAGAGTCTGCAAAAGCAACTTTAGGTGGATTAGTTTCAACTAAAGATATAGATGGAGCCTCAATTACTGTGGGAATGAGGGTAGGTAATGAGAAATTTGATAATACAAATTACTTTGATGCTGCTTTAGGCTTTTTTGGTAGCGGAGATGATGAAGAATCTTTTAAAAATAGGCGTATTCCGCTAGAGCCAGATTATAGTTCTCTTCGCCGAGAATTATGGTTAGCAACGGATGCATGTTATAAACAATGTGCAGAATTATATTCTAAAAAAGAAGCTTCATTAAAAAATAGATTAAGAACAGACACTACCCCTGATTTTAGATTAATGCCTCCTGCACTTCTTTCCGATACTACTTCATTTTCAAAAATTAATTTTTCTGAATATCAAGATTTAGTGAAGAAATTATCATCAATTTTTATCAATTATCCACAGATTTCTTTGAGTTCTGTTAGTGCTGAGTTCTTGCCAGAAACAATATTATATGTAAACAGCGAGGGTAGGGAATATGTAAAAACTAAGCAGATGATTGGAATAGAAGTCGTTGCATCTACACAATGTAAAGATGGTATGCCAATAGCGTCAGCTTATCATTGTTATGCTAATTCAGCAAAGGAATTACCAAATAATGATTCATTATTTAGGGCAACAGAGCAAACAGCGCAATCTCTTGTTTCGGCATATGAATCACAATCATTGTCAGAGCCATATTCAGGCCCAATCCTCTTTGAAGGACAAGCCGCTGCAGAAGCATTTGGCCAGATATTTGCACCTAATCTTATTGCACAAAGACCTCCTTTAACAGAAAGAGGAGTTCAAGATAATGAAAGAAATTCTGCTTTTCAGAATAAAATTGGTGGTAGAGTTTTACCAGAGTTTTTATCTGTTCAAGACAATCCATTAATGTCTTCTAATGGATCTTCATCTTTAATTGGATCATATCGTATTGATGATGAAGGAATACCAGCGCAAACAATTCCAATCATTGAAAAAGGATATTTGAAAACATTGTTAAGTGGACGAACACCAACAAAAAGAGTCAAAATATCTAATGGTCACTCACGAGGCGGTGCACCAATGTTCAGTGTCTTACATCTAATGAGTGTTGATAAAAAGAAAGAAGGTGAATCTGAAGTTTTAAAAAAACGAATGCTTAAGCTTTGTAAGGACCGAGATTTACCGTATGGAATCATCATCAAAAAAGTATTGAATATAAATCTTCTATATACTGTGCTCTATGAACAAACATCTGGTGAATTTCCTTATGCTCAAGGAGATTCTAAATTGACAGTATTAGAAGCATATCGAATATATCCAGATGGTAAAGAAGAAAGAATTAGAGGTTCTGAAATTGCTGGAATGTCACCTGCATCTTTTAAAGACATTTTAATGATAGGAAAAAAACATCATCCATATAATTATCTTGCACCAGCCGTTGTATCAGCATTTATGACAGGTGGATCACAATTTGTTTCAGCATCTCTGTTGGTTCCCGATATATTATTCGAAGATATTGAACTACGACCATTAGAAGGTGATTTTCCTAAACCACCATTCTTATCTTTCCCTTCGGCACTTAAATAGAACTTTTTCTGATAGTATTG
>JALRHN010000262.1 GCA_023259575.1 Candidatus Kapaibacterium sp.
ATAACACCCGTAAGCATAGAAATTCCAGTTGTAAATACACCATTATATTTCATAGCATATTTTTTACCTACAGTAGTATATATAGCCCAAGATATGCTAGCACATAGCACCATAATATTTCCTAAGAACTGTTCTGAACCGAATAAAAAACCTTTCTCGAACAATACAATAATCGTCCCAATCAATGCAATTCCTATTCCTAGAACTTTTAACGGAGTAATTTTTTCTTTCAAAAAGAAAAACGCTATAAGCAATACAAATGCTGGAGACAGAGCATAAGCCAATGAAGCATTTGCTGGAGTTGTATATTTCACTCCCCAAATAAACAATAATTGATTAATTGGTATATTCAATGCACCCAAAAGAAAAAATGCGGGCCAATCTTTTTTTTCTATTTTAGATAGAGATTGAGAAGAAAAAAACATCCATAATACATATGCACATAATGCAAATCCACCTCTGAACAGTACTACATGAGCAGGATGTATAGAGTTTGTGATACTTTTTGCAAAAAGATGAGTACTAGAAGAAATGATCTGTTGTAAAAACAATATATATGGCATATGAATTTTCTTTCCTTGTTAAGTATTACAAACTTACCGTTAAATTTGCGTTTAGAAATCATAAGACATATTATTCTATTCATTCTTTATTTTAGAGTCATATATGCAATTCGATGCAGACATAAAGCTCTTTGTTCAAAATAATACACCTATTTCAAGTAAAACTTGGGATAGTTTTGTTAAAAGTTCAGACAATGGGACAATGTTTCACGAACATGTATTTCTAGGTTATCATCCAGATGGTAGATTTAAAGATCATTCCTTATACTTCACAAGAAACAATAAGTTATTTGCAGTATTTCCGGCTATAGAAGTCAACAGAAATGGCAAGAAGATTCTTAATTCGCATGGTGGGGCATCTTATGGTGGATTTGTCTATCCCGAGCAACTAAATATCAGGGATGCATTTTTGCTAGTAGAGAAATTGATTGATTATGCAAAAGAAAATACATTCGATGCTATTCAACTTACATTACCACCACTTATTTATTCTAAACATATATCAAATTATATAGATTTTGCACTCATCAAACATGATTTTACATATCTAAAAAGAGAGATATCAAGTGTAGTTGATTTTTCATTTGAGAATGAACACACATTATTAAAGCAATTTAGACCTGAAGCAAGAACTGCTATCAAAAAATCTGTTAAGTCTGGTATCATTATTAAAGAATGTGATAATTTTTCTGAATACTATGAAATATTAAAAAAAAATCTGTTGATGAGACATGGCGTTCAACCAACACATTCTTTAGATGAACTTTTACTGTTAAAAAAGAAATATCCAAAAGAGATACGTTTGTGGGGGGCTTTCTTAGATAATACTTTAATTGCAGGAGTATGTAATTTTAGTGCAAATTCAAAAGTTGTATTAGCTTTTTATATAAGCCATGATGAAGATTATCAAGAATACAGAGCCGTAAATCAATTGTTTTATGAAATTATGAAACAATACAAATATGAAGGATTCAGCTTTTTAGATTTTGGGATTTTTACCGTCAATATGGAGCCCAATTGGGGCCTTGGACGTTTCAAAGAAAACTTTGGTAGCAGAGGCATTTTCCGTGATACATTTTATAAAGAATTACAATAGCCTTGAATACTATTCTTCATATTGCTGCTGAAAATTTTGCAGGTGTACCCTATGATTTCATGCATATGCATAAACAAATGGGTGATATGTCCAGACTTATAACGCTTCATTCAAATCCATTAGGATTTAAAGAAGATATATGCTTGAACTTTCCTATTTCTAGATCGAATGCAGCAAAATGGTGGCGTTATAAGAAATCTCTTATCAAAAATGATACTACTCACTCCTTTTATTGGAAACCTTCATCATTTCTAGAATCACTCTATTTTTCCTATCAATCTTTTTCCAGAAAATCTATCATTCATAAGCTTATACATGATTATAATTTAGATGAATCTT
>JALRHN010000263.1 GCA_023259575.1 Candidatus Kapaibacterium sp.
GATGCGGCTGCGACAGCTTCCTTGTAACCGCCCATTCGCAGCCTGGTTTGAATCTCCCCACCTGGACAGCCGGTGGTCGCAATAATTCCTTTTGAGTATTTTGAGAGTAATTCTTGATCCATTCTTGGTTTGTAATAAAAACCTTCTAAGGATGCAAGGGATGAGAGTTTAAATAGATTTGATAATCCCTGATTATTTTCTGCCAATAAAGTCATATGGGTATAAGCACCACCACCTGAAACATCATCTTCGCCACCTTCTGCCCACTTAACTCTGCGCTTATCAAATCTGGACTCAGGTGCAACATATGCTTCAATGCCAATGATTGGTTTTACCCCAGCTGCCTTTGCTAATTTATGAAATTCAAATGCACCAAAAACATTTCCATGGTCAGTCATTGCAATTGCAGGCATGTTTTGATTAGCAACTTCAGCAACTAGTTCAGATATTTTGGCTGCCCCATCCAGCATTGAGTACTCGGTGTGCACATGAAGGTGCACAAAATTCTCCGAGTTTTTTTGGGTTCCGGCTGAGTTTGGCATGGGTGGCGAGATTACTACTGCGCGATATGGCTAGCGGGAAATATCTGAAAGTATCTCTAATGAGCGTGTCAGGTCCGCTGGGTACTCTGCATTAAAGGATAAACGTTCACCACTAGCTGGGTGATCAAAAGCGAGCTGCTTTGCGTGCAGCCATGGCCTAGTGATGCCAAGGCGGGTGGCCAAGGCTGGATCTGATCCATAAGTCAGGTCACCAACTAATGGATGGTGAAGTGCTGAAAAGTGAACTCGTATTTGATGCGTTCTGCCTGTTTCTAGTTCAATCTCTAGCAATGTGACGGCTGGAAAAACTTCTAAAGTTTTGTAGTGAGTAATACTTGGCTTGCCATTTGCCACAACAGCAAATCGATAATCTTCTCTTGGATGCCTATCAATAGGAGCATCTATTGTTCCAACTGTTGGATCCATGTGACCTTGCGCTAACGCATGATAAACCTTAGAAACCGTGCGATCTCTAAACTGATCTTTCAGATTTGAGTATGCAACTTCATTTTTTGCAACCACCATTAATCCTGAAGTTCCCACATCTAATCTATGAACAACACCTTGTCGCTCTGCAGCCCCTGAGGTTGCCAATTGGTAACCTGCTGCAAATATGGCACCAACTACGGTTGCTCCTTGCCAACCAGGACTTGGGTGGGCGGCGATTCCAACTGGTTTATCAATCACTATTAAATACTCATCATCGTAAACAACTTTTAAACCATCAATTGGTGTGGCAACTAATTTAGCTTCACCCTTTGCGGCCGGCAGTAAAATCTCGAGTTGATCGCCAGTTGCTACCCGATCTGATTTACCAACCGCTTTTCCATCTTTTGAAATCTCACCATTCTCAATCAATCCAACAATTACATTTCGGGAAAGCCCTAGTAATCTAGATAAGGCGGCATCCACTCGCTCTTGATTTAAACCTTCTGGAATTGAAAGATTTCTAATCTCACGCTCACTCACGAGTTATCTCGATTCTTGCTGAATGGCACATTCTTCCAACTCAAATATGAAACGACAAAGGCTGCACTAACTACTGCCATATCTGCAACGTTAAAAACTGGCCAGTTCGGAAGTTGAATCCAATCAACTACTTCACCCTGTAATCCACCAGGTGGTCTAAATATTCGATCTGATAAATTCCCAAATATTCCACCAAGGGCCAGGCCAAGTGCGAAGGCCCATCGTTTGGAGTGAACTTTTCTGCCATAGTAGAAAATTGCCGCTGATACGATAATTGCAAAAGAGGATAAAAATATTGTGCCACTAGAGGCAAGGCTAAAAGCTGCACCTGAATTGAAGGTTAACCGTAGCTGCAAAAAAGTACCAAGGATTTGTTTTGGCTGCGCTGAAAGGTTATTTAGAGCTAAAGTTTTCGTTGAATAATCTAAGGCAAAAACTATTAGAGCGGTTACCGCTAACC
>JALRHN010000264.1 GCA_023259575.1 Candidatus Kapaibacterium sp.
CTTGAACCCACTAAATCAATTGCAGGGAATATACGCTTGTTTGCTAAGCGACGATCTAAAACTAATTCCATATTTCCAGTACCCTTGAATTCTTCAAAGATAACTTCATCCATTCGGCTACCAGTATCAATTAAAGCAGTAGCTATAATAGTTAATGATCCACCTTCTTCAATATTTCTTGCTGCACCAAAAAATCTTTTAGGTTTATGTAATGCATTAGCATCAACTCCACCAGATAATATTTTTCCAGAATGAGGTATAACTGTATTATGTGCTCTTGCTAATCTGGTAATTGAATCTAATAGGACAACAACATCTTGTTTAGCTTCTACCAATCTTTTAGCCTTTTCTAGTACCATATCTGCAACTTGGACATGTCTTTCTGGTGGTTCATCAAATGTAGAAGATATTACTTCAGCTCTAACAGATCTTTGCATATCTGTTACTTCTTCTGGTCTTTCGTCGATTAATAAAACAATCAATTTCACTTCTGGATGATTTCTTGCAATTGAATTCGCAACCTTTTGTAATAGTACAGTTTTTCCTGATTTAGGAGGCGAAACTATTAGCCCACGTTGCCCCTTACCAATAGGTGATAATAAATCAATAATACGCATAGAGTACTCATTAGGTACTGTCTCTAAATTGAGTCTTCTATCCGGATACAATGGAGTTAAGTTGTCAAATATTGTTCTATCTCTCATTACATCTGGAGAAACAAAATTAACCGACTCAACTTTTAATAATGCAAAAAAACGTTCGCCTTCTTTTGGTGGTCTTACATGGCCTCTAACTGTATCACCAGTTCTTAAACCAAACTTTTTAATCTGAGAAGGTGAAACATATATATCATCAGGTGATGGCAAGTAATTGTAATCAGATGCCCTTAAAAATCCATATCCATCACCCAAAACTTCTAATACACCCTCACTTATAGTTCCTTCAGATGCTTGATCTCTAGACTGTTTTTGAGCTTGAACTTCAATTATTTTAAAAATTAACTCTTGCTTTCTAAGATCACTATATTCTTCAATTCCTAAGGATTTAGCTATTCGAGTTAATTCAACAATTTTTTTTGACTTTAATTCTGTGATGTCAATTACACCTGTTGAAGAAGTAGATGACACAGTATCTACAGAACTTTGAGGTTTATCTTGATGAGAATAATGCTTATGAATTGGAGCTGGCCTACTTTGATGCATTGAAGAACCTTCCCTATTTGGTGTTCTTGGACCAGAAGAGCGTGGATTTGTTGGTTTTGAATTATTGCGTGTTGTCCGCATTATAAATACCGGATAAAGTGTTTAAAGTATGTTTATGTATGCAACATATACATGAAAAAGAAGGATATGTAATGAATTGGGAATGTGCGATTGTTCTATGTAACCTGATAAAGAACAATTGCTAATAAATGCGGCTGGTATAGTACCAAAAACTGCTGCTTGCGTTGCAAATATGAATGATATATTTCAAATAAAAAAATAAAATATTTTGTAACTGTTTAATCTTCGGGAATTAAATCAAAATTAACAGATTTCTTCAGTGTTAAAATAGCTTCATTCATTTGATTCTGAGTTGAATATCCCCAAAGAAGAATCTGGTAATAAGGAATTCCATTTTGAATTCTTCGATCATAATAGGACATAACATTCTTTTTTTCCCATTTTTCTATCATTGATAATGCTTCTTGTTCTGAATTAACTTTTTCTGCTCTTATCTCATAGGGTAATAATGAAGGATCTATCCATCTACATTCAACTCTACGATTCATAATAGTTTGATAATATTCATTCTCGACAGGATAAATAGGTTTGATATTACTTAGGCCGCGAATTCGTATTTGATTAGGATCAACACCATTGATTATCAGGTGCTTTCTTATAGAACTTGCTCTTTGTAATGCTAGAGCTAATGCATCATCGTTAGATTCTTGTA
>JALRHN010000265.1 GCA_023259575.1 Candidatus Kapaibacterium sp.
AAAGTAAATACACATACAGCAGATAGAAAAGCAATAATTTCTGGTAACAATGCCATATCTACAATTGATGCAATTGGAGCAGATGTTGCATGTTGAATCCCGACAATATCTGGTTCTCCGGGATTAAACAAATTTCCTCCAGAAGAGCAACCTAATACCAATGCAGATCCAGCGATGATAGGATGAAAGCGAGCAGCTATAAGAATAGGAATGATTATTGGTCCAACTGCAGCAGCGGATGCGGTTTGGCTGGTAATAGCAATATTTGTAAAAAATCCTACAAAGCAACTTCCTGGAATCAATAAAAACTTCATTTTCATGATAGGTTTCATAATCAATTGAACCATTGCTTTGTCGCATCCTGTAGCTTTTAATATAAATGCATACCCCATAGCAGAGCATATAGGTCCAATAATTTTCCCCTCACCCATAACTCTTTGAAATTCATCTAATACTTTAAAAGGAACACCAGCAATAGAACATAAAAGAATCCCTGAAAGCAATAAAACAATTCGAACATCAATGCCTTTTATTACTGCATAAATTGCAGACATCAGAATAATAAAAACTGCAATATTGTCCATAAATTTTCTCTATTCAGTCAAATGGGCTTCTCTTATCAATGCATGTTGCTTAACAATCTCGATTTTTCTTCCTTTCAAAACGATCAGCCCAGATTTTTTAAAATCTGCTAGCAAACGAATCACACTTTCTGTTGCAGTTCCAACTATATTTGCTATTTCTTCACGAGTTAAATTAACATTTATAGTTTTATCTTCTTCATTAGTGCCAAATGTTTCCTGAAGGATTAATAATGTTTCTGCTAATCGTTCTCTGACTGATTTCTGAGCTAATTCCATTACTCTTTCTTCACTATGCGTTAAATCCGATGCTAAAATTTCTAGCATTCTCATTGAAAGCTTTGGATTTTGTTGAATAGTCTCAAAAAATTGATTTCTTGGTATAAAACAGATTATACAATCATCTAAAGCGATTGCAGAAGCAGAAAATGGCTCTCTGCATAATAATGACTTATATCCTAAAATATCCCCCGCTGTAGCAAATCGAACTATGTGTTCTCGTCCTTCTTGTCCGCTTCTAGAAATCTTAATTTTACCTCTATGAATACAATAAATGCCTGAAGGATATGTACCTTCTGAAAAAATGATTTCTCCATCTTTATAGGTTTGACATGACTTATTTGAAGACAAAACTGTTAATTCGTCATTGTATAACACAGAAAAGGCAGAACCATGTTTTGAATCACAATTAGTACAATCCGGTGCATTAAGTACTTTAACCTGAATCATGTTTCCCTCCCAAAAGAATCATAAAAGCAGATGCTCATAATAATGTATATATCATTATCATATAAAATAGTAGCAGTAAAATACAGAGTTGTATTCTATTAGACAATAATGTTAAAAAATATAAAAAATGCTATAATTATTATATTCTGTAGTAATTTTAACTAAGTGGTGATTTTTTATATGGGCTAATTTTAGGAGGAATCTATGAATTTTGTATCTCTATTTCGAAGTATGTTCGCTTTAATGCTTCTCTGTTTGCTGATTAGTATGTCTAGTTGTTCTTTACTGAAAGCAATCTTAGAGCCCCCATCTGGA
This sequence comes from Candidatus Kapaibacterium sp., assembly GCA_023259575.1. Lineage (GTDB taxonomy): Bacteria > Bacteroidota > Ignavibacteria > Kapaibacteriales > UBA961 > UBA961. The sequence goes on from JALRHN010000265.1 coordinate 1,626, forward strand.
CCAGATTCTGCTCCCCCAACAGGCTATAGTCAAACATTTATAAAGAAATCTGTCCAAATCAACTCATCTACTATAAAAAAACCTCTAATATCAATAGCAAAAGTTGATATAAGTAATCCTGGTAAAGTGAAATTGTATACTCATATTACAGATAGTACTGGTGCATTTTTATCTGGTGCAAATAATGCATCGTTTTGGTGTTCTGCTATTGATGAAGTAGATGGGAAGCCAAATAAGGTAAAGCTTAATATTAAAGAAGTAATATTAGATGAAAAAACTCCTATGGCTGTATCATTGTT
>JALRHN010000266.1 GCA_023259575.1 Candidatus Kapaibacterium sp.
ATGTCTTCTTATAAGAGGCAATTTTCATCTGCAAATATTCTTTGACATTATCTTGCCCAATAATGTCTTCAAATTTGGTTGGTCTAAAATCTGTGCTCATCTCATCTCACCTCAATCGTTACATTCAATATAACATAAGGAAGAACAAATCGCAACCCTGTACAAAAAATAGTGATGAATAACCTATTATGCTTTGTCTGTTATGGATTAGACGATGCCCTTAAATATGCAGGATGGACAAATAATCTTTTATCATGCCATAGATATTTTTTATTTATAGGAGATAAAATGCCCAATATTGAATGGAAAAAAAATACAGATTATGTGAAATATATTAGAAATTTATCCAAGGTGAAAGATTATGAAAATATCTCTCAAAAATATTTTATGTATTTCACAAATTCACAATACACAAATCTTATCATATGTCATAACATCAAGACAACTAATATAAACATAATTAAGCAAATGTTTGAAGATGTTTATAAGGCACAAAAACCTATCTCACAATTTAATATTCTTGCTATTACAAAAGAATATTTATTATTTAACAGCTCAGATAACATCAAAGTACAATCCCTCCAAGAAGAAAAACAATTATCTGAACTGGAGATTGGAATGGAAATACAAAAAGCAGCTATGGGCAAGGAAGTGGATTTTGAAACTATTTTACAAGCTATCATGGAATTTGTTTTAGTAGATAATATAATGGTTCATCCTAATGTAAATAAATATTTCACTCAAGCATCCTTAATACAATCATACAGCAGAGATAAAAAAGCCGATTATACAGCGGTAGTTATGGAAGATATGGATGTAGATTCTTTTCATGAATACTTAACAAATAACAAAGGTATGTATGTCATGGTGATCAGTAAGAGAGATAGTCCACTTAAATACGAAACAATACCTTATAAAACATTTATTTGTAAAGAAGGATGGAAAATAAACGTATATTTTTAGATTGAGAAAGGGGAACTCGATTTGAATATTAGTTATATAGCAGCATGTTTTTCTTTAATAGGTATTTGGTTCAACATCAAAAAGAATCCTATCTGTTGGTTTTTGTTTATGGTAAGTGATGGATTATGGTTCACTTACTCTTTGTATACAGGTCAATGGGCTATAACATTTACCCATACCATGTTTATCATAGTTAATTTCTATGGAATGTATTCTTGGTCTAAAAAGAATCATAAAATAGAATAGCCTCTATTTCTAGAGGCTATTGTTTATTCAGGTTCAGCAGTTCCTTCAAAAATTAATCCTTTTGTAAGAGGATATTTTTCATACCAAGCTTCTAATGCTTTCTTACAATGTTCAGCATATCTATAATGAGCACCAATACCTGTTCTTAATTCCATTTCGTATAAGAACTTATCAGCAGTAGTGGTATGTTCAAAATAATATTTATGGCCTAAACTAGTAAAATAAATATATTCTGGATAATCTTTGAACATATTTTTAGCTTGTTCTGCTGTAGATTTGAAATTCTTATAACATGAATAAATGGTATCTGTAGCATTAAGATCAGTAGAATCTACCTTAGGAATCTGTTCAGTAGCTCCATAAAAACCAGAAGGAATCAATGGGCAATATTTAGTTCCTGTTCTATGACGATTGAGGTCACGAATTTCACCAAAACTAATGCTGTTCCAAGCAAACTTCACTGACATTCTTTGCACTACAGAACCAAAAGGAGAATATCTGTTAGTTCTATTTTCACAAGCTTTTACGATTAATTCTTCTGGATAATATAAATCATCAATATCAACATAAGTATCAAAATCATGTGAATTATCAATCTCTGTAAATTCACTAGCTTCTTTGTTATATTCATACTCAGAAAGAATGTATTTTTGGATAGATTCAGTTGGTTTTGTATGCTTTAAGAGTCTAGGCGCACCAATACTCAT
>JALRHN010000267.1 GCA_023259575.1 Candidatus Kapaibacterium sp.
ATAAAATTGACAGAATGTTAACTCAGCTATGGCTTGCTGGAAAATTACAACAATGCTCAGGTATTGTTTTAGGACAATTCAAAAATTGCGAAGCTCAAAGAATTACTGGATTTGAAATATCATTTTCACTTATTCAGGTTCTCGAATCAAGGATTAAATCTTTGGGAATCCCAGCTGTTTATGGCTTACCTATAGGGCATGTAAAGAGTAAAATGACATTGCCATTAGGAGTTAATGCAGAGCTTAATTCTGTTGATAAAACTTTTACAATTTTAGAAAGACCAGTAATGCTCACTTCTTAATGAATATTTGTGACTTATATCATGAGAATGTGTCATTACATTGAAGATTTTGCTAGATAAATCTACTTTTTTTGTTCTAAAACATTAATTTGTTTTAGGGCTTTTTACTTTGATAATAAATACTATGTGTTATACCAATCGGGAGAATCATATGATTCGCAGATTAGGATTCTTTACAATGTTTTTCTTTTTGTTTATAACTGCATGTTCAGTTCAAACAAAAGCACAAGTTCGATTCAATATTTTTGCACCTGAAACAAAAGCTTATCCTCAGGTAAGAACTTTTTTTCAAACATTAGATAAAGATGATGCTCCATTGGCAGGATTAGATTCTAATGATTTTGATGTATTTGAAAATGGAATAAAAATTCCTAATTCAGCTCTTATTAAGCGTTGTTCTTCTATTGTTGATGGCCCTGCTTTAAGTGTAGTATTGGTTATCGATAAAAGTGGATCGATGTCTGAACAGGTTGGCCAAACCCCAGATGATACAAGATTCAAATTTGTTAAGATTGCCTCCAAATTATTTGTTCAGCAATTGAATTTTATTGATCCAACGGCGGTAGCTATTGTTTCTTTCGATGGACAATCTTACTTAGAACAAGACTGGACAAATAACCGTAATCAACTTTTAGCGGCTATTGATAAGATAGAATTAGGAACTGCTACTGCATATGATCCCCCACTTCTTCATAAACAATGGGGCGCTATTAAGCTTTTAAGTGAAAGGCCCACAGAACCTGTTAAAAGAGTAATTATCTTCTTAACTGATGGTGAGCCTAATAGAAAGCCAACTGTAGATTCTATTCGTAAAGGATTACAAGATAATGGCATCGTTTTTTATGCTATTACAGCATTTACCGGTATGAATGCAGATTTAGCACGATTTGCAAGTGAAACTGGTGGTGAATCTTTTGAGGCAAATTCTCGTGATGCTGCAGCCCAATTGCAAGATATTTATGCTAAAATCGCTACTAAATTACAAGCCAAAGAGGTATGCTATCTTCAGTGGAAGTCACCAATGGGTTGTGATGATTCTAGTAGAAAAAGGAAAGTTGATATTACACTTAAAAAAGGATATAATATCACAAAATCTGCCGAATATCTAGCCCCAGCAAGCAGTATTCTTAGATTTGAAGTAAGCCCCCCAATTTTGTCTTTTGGAAATCCACTACCAAATACACCAATAACAAGTACAGTAACCGTTACAGCTAAAACAGGACAAGTTACTTTAACTAAAGGCAAAGTTACTTCTCCAGCAGGCGCTACATTTAAATTAACGGATTGGGACGGAACTACTCCAATTACTATAGATTCTGGTAAAAGCAGAGCATTTACTGTAGAATTTACTCAAGGTAATGTATTAGATTTTAGACAAGGAACTCTTGAGTTAACTGGAACACCTTGTAGCCCTCCAATTCTTCCTTTGGTAGGTGGAACTGCAAGTGTAATACTTGTTGACCCAATATCTTCCGAAGTAAGATCTACATGTAATGACTTAACTATCTTATGGGCAGGTGTTGATTCTGCACAAGAAGTTATT
>JALRHN010000268.1 GCA_023259575.1 Candidatus Kapaibacterium sp.
GAAATAATAGGATTTCGTTTATGAGGCATAGCAGAACTACCTTTTTGTCCTTTAGAAAAGAACTCTTCTGCTTCTAATACTTCTGATTTTTGAAGGTGTCTAATTTCTGTAGCGATTTTCTCTAAAGAAGAACCAATAATTGCAATAACAGATAAAAATTCAGCGTGACGATCTCTTTGAACTACTTGAGTTGAAATAGGGGCTGGCTGCAGGCCAAGTTTATCGCAAACATATTCTTCAACAAATGGTGATAAGTGTTCGAATGTTCCAACAGCACCGCTTATTTTTCCAGTAGCGATTCTTAAGTTGGCTTGTTGTAATCTCTCAATATTTCTTTTGCATTCTTCATACCACAATAAGCATTTTAATCCAAATGTGGTAGGTTCGGCATGAATTCCATGAGTTCGGCCAACACATACATCATATTTATGTTCTTGAGCTCTACGAGCAAGAATACTCTTTAAATTATTTAACTGTTCTAGCAATAATTCACCAGCTTGTTTCAATTGAACTGCTAGACATGTATCTAATACATCGCTAGATGTCATACCCATGTGAATAAATCGAGAACTGGGCCCTACATATTCGGCAACATTGGTTAAAAAAGCAATAACATCATGCTTTGTTGTTTGCTCTATTTCTAATACTTTATCAACATCAAATCGTGCTTTTTCACGAATTTCTTTTACTGCTTCGGCAGGTACAATGCCAAGTTGTGATTGTGCTTCACAGGCTAATATTTCAATTTCAAGCCAAATACTAAATTTATTTTGATCATTCCAAATAGAACCCATTTTAGGGAGAGTATAACGATCTATCATATATTCCTAACACGTTAAGTGATGAGATAATCTAATGCTAATTGATATTTTGCTATAATTGCTTGTACAATGTCATTAGGTAAAGGTGGAGAAGGATATTGTTTATTCCAATCCAATGTTTCTAAATAATCTCTTAATACTTGTTTATCTAAATTTTCTTGCGTTTTTCCAATTTGATATGATTCTTGCAACCAATAACGTGAAGAATCAGGAGTAAGCGCTTCATCAATTAATATTAAATCACCATGAGAATCTATACCAAATTCAAATTTGGTATCGGCTAAAATAATGCCTCTCTTAGAAGCGTATTGAAATGCAAAGTCATATAATTTCATAGAAATATCTTTGGCTTGCACAGCGGTCTGTCCACATAAGGTAATTGCTTCCTCTAATGTTATATTCTCATCATGGCCTTCTTCGGCTTTTGTGGCGGGTGTAAAAATTGGAGATGGTAATTGCTGTGACTCCGATAATCCAGATGGTAATGTAATACCACAAATTGTAGAAGTAGATTGATATTCCTTCCACCCAGAACCAGCTAAATATCCCCGTACTACGCATTCAATAGGTAATGGCTTTGTTTTTATAACTAACATAGACCTGTCTTGTAATTGATCTATATAAGGCAAACATTCTTTAGGATAATCAACAGGATTTGTGCTGATTATATGATTTTTAATGATATGTTTTGTTTTATCAAACCAAAAAGAAGACAAAGCAGTTAAAATTGCACCTTTTCCAGTAATTGGAGTATCCATAACTACATCAAATGCAGATATTCTGTCAGTTGCAACAATCAAAAGAACATTACCTAAATCATATACATCTCTCACTTTTCCCCTTCGAAATAAAGTAAGAGTTGGAAAATTCGTTATTTGAATTGGATTCATAATCAGCAAGAAAAAAGAAATAAGAAGACATGTTTTACATAATCATAAGAAACAAAATTACAAAAAATGATCACCCTTTTTATTTATAATTATCCAACATAATAATTAGGCTTGATAATGATCAAAT
>JALRHN010000269.1 GCA_023259575.1 Candidatus Kapaibacterium sp.
CAAAATGATAGGATCTATCAAGTATTTTTTCTATCAACGAGTATGATGAATAATCGCTACTTTGAAGACCACCTAATGGAAATACATCAAAGAAAGATCCTCCACCTAATAATACAAGTAATAATAATCCTAAAGCCCATCCTGGTATAGAATAACTAATCAGAACTATTGAACTTGATACAATATCAAAAGTACTTCCATGATTTAATGCTTTTTTGATTCCTAAATAAATACAAATTACATAAGAAAGTACTAGTCCTATTACTCCAAATTGAAGAGAAATAGGTATTCGTGCAGTTATTAGATCTATAACAGGCTCTCTATATTCATATGAATTTCCAAAATTCCCTGTTAATATTCCAGATAATTCAGTTTTGAATACTCTTAATTGCTTTGTTCCAAGAGAATCAAGAACTGCATTTTCTACATACCATATATCTGATACTGATTGTTTTGAAGATTCATCTATAACAGAATATGTTCCATTTTGTTCAGTAACTATTACAGATTTACCATCCCCTACATTTCTGGGTGTACCCAAAGTGACATTATAACTATCTGTCTCTCTTGGCCAAATTCCAAGCCATATCATATATCTAATATATACTGGTTTATCAAAACCATAATATCTTTTTAACTCAGCAAGTGCAGTTGGAGGAATTGTAGCAGAACCATTATTGGTCGCTGCTGCTGACTCGGCTCCTACTCCAAACCCTGACCCCGATTTTAATGCTTGAACTTGTTGCTCATATGGTCCGCCAGGGGCTAGATTAACAACAAAAAATACAATGATTGTACAACCAAAAAAAGTTGGGATTGCTAGTAAAAGTCTTCTTAAGAAATATTGAAGCATTTTAATTCCAGAAAAACAAAAACAGGAATTCATCGAACTCCTGTTTGATTAACAATTATTTTTTAAGATTTTTCCAATATAATACTTCTCTAATCTTGCCATTTCCTTCTAAGGCTTTATTAGATTTTTTTGCTTCTTCGATGGCAGCTGCTTTTTCTTTATCATACCACCATCCAGTCATAATAGCTAAATCATGACTTCCAATTTGTGATGTTTTTGAAAATACCCATTCTGGTACACCAAATTTATCCCAATAAGCTACTCTAATACCTTTTGGTGTCCATGCTAATGCACAATGAACCATACTTGCTTCTACACTATCAATCTTTTGAATTATAGCATATTTATCTTTTTGAGTACATGTTATATCATATTGCTTAATCAATTCATCAGCATAAGGATTTTTAAATCCTGTAATATTATTATTATCATTTTTATTTGCTAATTCTGATGCAATTGATGTTTTTGGATAAGGATCATCTAAGCCACCATAATTTGCCCATGTGATATTAAAATTACGCTCCGCTATATTCTTAGTAATTGCATTACCATCTTGGAATTTTATTTGAAGATCGATTCCAGCTTGACGTAATGTTTGTTGATATGGCGTTAAGAATTTTTCGAGTGGCTTAGGAATACCTAATTCTAAACGAAATGGTCTGCCATTTTTCATTAATAAACCATCATTATTTTTTGTAGTATATCCTGCTTCTGCCAATAATTTAGCGGCTAATTCAGGATTATATTCTATATGTGGATTCGATTGATTCTCATAAGGTGTATTTGCATAAAATGAATGTATAGGCACATATTCATTAAATAACAATTTAGAAATAATTGATGCTCTATCAAATAAATGATAAAATGCTTTTCTTACTCTTATGTCATCAAATGGTGGTTTTCTCATATTAAAAAAGAGACCTGATGATCCGACTGGTCCATCTGTAAATACTCTATCTCTTTTTATCCAAT
>JALRHN010000026.1 GCA_023259575.1 Candidatus Kapaibacterium sp.
AAACCCAAACATAAAAACCCTGATAATGCTTATGTAGTAACTGGTATATCCAAAGATAAAAATGGTACAATGTGGATTGCAACATATGCCTCACTATTTAACTATGATGGCCATTTAGTGAATATATTTGACCATTCAAAACTAAAACTTAAAGATAATGAGCTTTTGCATATAAGAAGTGTATTAGCAGATTCAAAAGGACGAATATGGATAGGAAATAACGGGATAGGTGTCTTGCTAATGGAAGGTGATTCAATATTTAATTTTTCGGAAAAGCATAATCTAATCCATCCAACAAGTACAAGAAAAGGAGATATATCAAAACCAGGAACACTGGAACATGTATTTGCTATCGAAGAGGATTCAGAAGGTAATATTTGGTTTGGAGATAGAGATACAGGAGCCTGGAAATTTGATGGAAAGAATGTCACAAACTATATGATCGATAATACTCTTTCTTACCCAATGATTTGGTGTATTTATAAGGATAAAAATTCCAGATTACTTTTTGGAATGGCAGATGGAAATGTTTATTCATTTAATGGAAAGACATTTAATAAGAAATTCTGAGATAAATGGAAAAAACATAACGATGATATTATGTCAAGCAGTTAGACCAGAAAACACTGTGCTCATTAATCATAAATCTCCTGCAGTTTAAGCAAAATATTATTGGCTAGTGAGCCGGAAAATTACACGTTCATTGAAGGAATAGTATCCAATATTTGTACATATAACAATTAAAAATATGAGTAATAACAGAAAAGTAATCCTTTACATCGCAATGAGTTTAGACGGCTATATAGCCAAACCGCAAGATGACCTAAGTTTTCTGTCAATAGTTGAAAAAGAAGGCGAAGATTACGGTTATGCAGACTTTATGTCAACCATTGATACCGTAATACTTGGACGTAAAACATATGATTGGGTTATGAAACATGTTGTTGAGTTTCCTCATGCCGACATAAATTCTTATATCATAACAAGAAACTCGAAGCCAACAATTGGGAAGACAGTTTTTTATTCTGGTGATTTAACAGACTTAGTGAAAAAATTAAAAAGCGAGAAAGGAAAGCATATTTTCTGTGATGGTGGAGCAGAAATTGTAAATGAATTTTTAAAAAATGACTTATTAGACGAGATAATTATTTCGATAATTCCAATTTTAGTTGGGAATGGAATAAGACTTTTTAATGAAGGAAGACCTGAACAAAAGCTAAAACTTGCAAACGTAAAAACATTTGATACCGGATTAACGCAACTTCATTATAAAAGATCAGATAACTAATAACACATCCACATTGAGTGAACTATTAATTGATATTTGAAAAGGGCTTGGGAATGATATTATCACTTGTGAATCATACTTATAAATCTCCTAAAACTATCTTTAATCTTACCTAAACAGAAAATACAATTGCAATAAGTTAACTTATAAGTTACCTTTGTAAATGAAAGAAGAAAGGGGAATAATATTCTATAAGCATTATTTTATTGATTTCTATGTCAATCAAAATGAAAAGGTGCAATTGAAAATAGACTATGTATTTATGGTCTTGAAAACAATGAAAATTATTCCAAATTCATTCATTAAACATATTTCCGGTTCGGAAGGATTGTATGAAGTTAGAATTCAATATGAGAGAGATATATTCCGAATATTTTGTTGTTTTGAAAAAGGTAATATCATTGTTCTTTTTAATGCTTTTCAGAAGAAGTCTCAGAAGTTACCAATGAAAGAAGTAAGAAAAGCGATTATACTTAAACAAGAATATATTCAATCAAAAAAGGAAATTCAATGAAAAAGAAATCTATATCTGAAGTCAATACTTTTGATGAATTGCTAGACGTAAAATATGGAAAGAGTGGAACAAAAAGGAGGCTTAGCTTTGAGAAGAAAGCTCAGAAATTTATCTTGAGTGAAGTATTGAAAGATGCTAGAAAATTGGCAAATATGACGCAAGAACAACTTGCTGATAAAGTAGGAACCAAGAAGAGTTATATCTCTAGACTTGAAAATGGCACTACAGATATACAACTTTCCACATTGTATAGAATATTTGAAAAGGGCTTGGGCCGTAGCGTGCAGCTCCATATCAAATAAAAAACCCCGTTTGTACGGGGTTAATTATGTTTTTTACTTTGATGCTGTGGTTTTTTGAGAAGGTGGACATATAATCTCGCGATCTGGCTCTATTGGTTTTGCATCAGGTGGATTAGACCCTTTTTTTGATATAACATAACTTGCTACTTGTAATAATTGTTCATCTGTTAATGTATTATTGCTTCCATATGGCAACATCCCCTTTTCAGGAAATCCAGTGGTGATACTTTGTGTGATTTCCTCTATACTACATCCATGAATCCAATATTCATCGGTTAAATTAGGTCCTACTAAGCCTCCCATATCTTCTTTGTGACATGTATAACATAGATTATTTGTTCCCTCAAATATTACCTTGCCTGCTTCTAAACTAGCTTTATCGGTTAATATAGTTAAGCGTTTTGATGACGACTTAGGAGCATTTGCAGTTAATAAAGATGCTTCTGCTATTTCTTGTTCATATTCTGCTTTTGAAACCTGTCCATCTTGTGAAACATGATAATACATCATATATGCAATTGCAAAAACAATTGTCAAATAGAACCCATAAAGCCACCATTTAGGAAGATTATTGTCAAATTCCTGAATTCCATCTGCTTCATGATCCAATAGTTCATCTTTTTTTTCTTCATTTGCCATCACTATTAATCCTTATTCACTGTATAGTGTATGTACATACTTATATAGATTGTTCATTATTTACTTGTTTGTCTAAAGGTAAAGCTTCCATCCATCGTAAATGAGCTTTGTCAACTTTGAAAAACCATATAAGTACACTTATAAATAAAGTAAAAAAAATCAGTAGCGAAATCACAGGATAGATTTCAATGCCGCTAATTGCTTGTAATACATTTCTTATCATTGGTTTCTCCACAAGTGATTGGAAATATTCCTTCTTATGACTACCCCAAAATTCGATGGTTGAAACCCTTAAAACAATGACTTTTATCAGTATCTACAATTAGTTTATAAAAAAAATAGTGTATGTATGATATACCATAAACACAGTATTTTTGCGGTATAAAATACTTTCCCACTTACATGTAATATGTACTCAGCACATATCCAGAAATCCTTTAGAGTGCTATTGACTAGCTTGTTTTTGATAAGCAGTAATAGTGTTTATGCTCAGATATTTCCTTCATTTGGTGGTGAAAGGGCTGGAGTTTCACTTGGTTCTATGCTAAAGATTGGGTCTGGTGCAAGAGCTGCTGGTATGTCAGAAACTGTAGTATCGGTAGTAGATGATGCCTCTGCTGTCTACTGGAATCCAGCAGCGATAACACAAAGTATATCACATCATGCTCAGTTTACTCAAACCAATTGGTTTGGTGGATTAACTCATCAAAGTGCAAATTGTATTTATAAAATCAATGATGCATCCACAATTGGAATTGGTATTAATAATCTGTCTGCAGGTTCTATTGCAGTAACAACAGAATATCGACCATTGGGTACGGGAGAATTTATCGACTTTAGAACTTTGTCTTTCGGTATTAGTTATGCCCAGCAATTTACAGAGCAATTTAGTTCGGGAATTACTGTAAAGTATTTAGATGAACGATTTGGTGTGATTGGATTAAAAGGTGTTCTTTTTGATGCTGGAACATTCTATAAAACAGGTTTAGGTACTTCTCGATTTGCAGTAGCTATAAGTAATTTTGGGTCTAAATTAACGCCAAATGGAACTGTAAAAAATGCTGGTGGACCCCCAAATTTTAATGGACAAAACATACAGTCTTTTCAATCTTTCGATCCTCCTATCAATTTTAGAATAGGTTTTGCTTTAGAGCCTATTATAGATAGTATGCAAGTATGGACACTTTCTGTTCAGTTAAATCATCCAAGTGATAATGCAGAAAATTATAGTCTGGGAAGTGAATATTCAATTATGTTTAGCGAGGCTTTTCCTGCTAAAATGATAGCAAGAGGTGGATATAAAATTGGTTCTGATCAAGAAAGATATTCATTTGGTGCTGGTGTATATATTCCTATTAGTGGACAAGACTTTCTATTACAATTAGATTATTCTTATAGTGACTTTATAGCATGGGGAGGCATTCAAAGATTTACAGCTGGAATCAGATTCTAATTCATTCATTATATATAGAGTTCACGAACCACATTAATATCTTCAATTAATTCTTGATATATTTTTTGTACTTCTTGTTTATTTCTTGTAATTATTCTGCTCCACATTTCATCTTCTGCACCTGGTTTTGCCATTCTAGTAAATAATAATCTAGCTCTATATATTTCTTGATTAGGGTATAATAAAGAGCACATATAAAGATAAATCTCCATTTGTTTGGTATAATAATCACTCAATATATCCATGTCACTATCAAGTGTACATTTATTCGTTTTCCAATCCCAAATTTCCATATCTCCATTATCATTTTCTATAAGAACATCAAATATTGTGATGAGAAAATCATTCAAAAATGGAATTGTTAATGTGTGTTCAAATTTTGCTTTTTGAATCTGTAATATGTTATTTCTCAACAACTTAGTTTGTACTAGAGCGATACATTCATTTTTTAATCGTTCTACAATAAGCGAATCATCATAAATATATTCTTTATGTAAAACTGACTGAGCAATCTGAAGAAATTGTGTGAGATCTACTTCTCCATCTGCATTCATCCACTCATTTATATGTTCCATCATATTATGGATTAAAATCCCTGCTTTAGCTCCATGTATATCATCGTGATATTCATCAAATAAAGAAGAAAAAGAGGACTCAGTTCTTTGGGGGAAACCATAAACATATTGTCTGATATACTCTGAAGGCTTGTTTTTTGCAGTTATAATTTGCGTTGCAGAATACACTTCATTATTAAATTCTGTGTGAACTCGATTAAATAATAATTCACCGAATTCATTTTTTTTATCTTCTACGATTATTTCTTTATGTATGTTTTCAACAATACATTCTAAAGAAATTGGAATATGAATCGCTTTCTCTTCTTGGACAGAATTATTATAAATAATGATATTTTCTTGAATATGTGAAGAGACATTAAGTTCAGACATAATATTATCTAGCAAGAAAGGACATCCCTCTGTAATCAAAGATAAAAGACTATGTGCTGCAATCTTACCATCATGGCTTATTGTACCAGAAAACAGTAAATGATCTTTTGCTCTTGTGAGAGCCACATATAATAAGCGTTTTTTTTCTGCTATTTCTTTATTCCGATTTTCTTCTTTTACAATGGTTTCCATTATAGAATTAGAAAACTCATTTGAACCTACTGATTTAAATGTTTTTAATAGTTTATTTGTTAATCCTAAGTCTGTAGATATATGAACATCATGAGATGATGAATTGTTGATGCCAGTATTCGTATCATAAATCAAAACAATTGGAAATTCCAATCCTTTTGCGCTGTGTATTGTCATACATTGGACAGCATTTTCTTGATGAGGAATAAAAGCGGCTTCTTCTTTATCATCTTGGGATAATAGTTCTAATTCTTCGGAAAAATCATAGAGTCCTTTGAAACCTTTATTCTCGAAAGTTCTTGCTAATTCTATAAGTTTTTCAGCATTCGCTTTCATTTGCACAGAATTATCCATATAAGAAATTGTTTGAAGCCAAGCACTTTCTTCTATCATTGTTCTTATAAGAATAGGCAGGGATAATCTTGAAGATAAAGAGATCATTTTTTGTAAAATTGTAGATGCTCTTTGTATAAATATATAATGAGAATGTTCCTTTTGTATCTGCTGTGCTAAAAGAAGAAATGATTCCCATAAAGAATTACTTTTATACTGTTTAGCTTCTAACAGAATGCTATCTTTAATACTAAAGAATGGCGATACTAATAATGCTGCACATGCAATATCATTGGCTGGAGAATGAAGAAATGAGATATAAGAACGAAAGTCTGTTATTTCTGGTGAAGTATAAAAGCCAAATCCGCCATTGATAAAATATGGTATTCCTTCTGCTTTAAAAGCAGCAATTAAAGAGTTTAATCTAGTTCTTCGTGAAAACAGTATAGCAATATCACTCCACTTTGCTTGTCTTTGAACATGCTGTTCAGATTGATTGCCATATTCATCTTTTTCAACTGTTATATCCCAAACTAATAAAGATTGATCTAGAACAATTTGTTTTACTTTTTTTGCTACTAATTCTGCTTCTACTGGGCCATTACTTATTTCACCTTTTGGCGGGGCTTGTGTAATTAAAGCTGTAATAGAGCCAATATCTTTTTTTTCGATTAATGTCTGAATACCTCTTCCGGCAATCATAGGTTCAAAACCAACTTCATACCCTTTTGCCTTTTGTGGCATGATAGCCTTACAAATCAAATTGACAAACCCAACTATAGCGGGCATTAAGCGGAATGTTACATGAAGTTGCAATAAACCCATTTGCTCCTGTTCGGTGCTGAAGTCAATAGAAGGAAATGAATTAGTTTTACCAGCTTTAAGATTTGCATTCTTGATATCTTCCCCTGCTTCTTCAAAAACACGAACATCAGCAGATCTAAAACCATATATACTTTGTTTTGAATCACCAACAATGTAGAAATTGACATGATGTGAATCGTCTGGATTTGGTTGTAAAGCTGTAACAATACTTTTAGCTAATGAGTATTGATGATAATTAGTATCCTGAAACTCATCAATCATGAGAAAATTTAAGGTGCGTCTTACTTTTTTAGCTACAGTTTCTTGTTGAAGTACATGCAAAGCCAAAGTTTGCAAATCGTCAGCTTCTAAAATGCTATCTTCTTTTTTGATTTCATGGAATAATCTTGCTGCTTTGATTCCAATTTCACTTATAAAACGAGAATCTTCAATTGCATTAATTTCTGCTTGAGGAAAACCACATGCTAAAGAATCTTTAATGATTGTAATAGTAGAAAAAAAATCAGGATATGTTATGATAAATGAATTGTATGCTTCTATACATTCTTCAGAGAATAATTTGTATACTCTTTTACTGATAAGATGCTCTTTTGTCAGATATTTTGAGCTTATATCTTCTATTGTTTTGAGAATAGAATCAAAAACGAGGATATCTTGATGAGAGAATACAGTTTTCTTGTATAAACCATCTATGGAGTGCAGAGCATTATTGATACTATCTTCATGATTATCAGGAAATATTCTTAGGATCTCGAATAAAGAATATAAAGGCTTTGAAAGTGGTAGAATGATGCTATTGCATGCTATATCCAATAATTCTTTAGCTGGTTTATATTGTAATTGTTCTAGACTATTAACAGTTTCTATAGGAAAAGAAAGAAATGCACTAATCTTAGATAACAGTTTAGATTTTGTGTAGATATCAAAAAGTTTTTGGACTCTAGGTTTTAGATCGGGATTTTGTAGATAATCTTCTAGCGTTTTTTCTGCGCATGCAATTCGTAATGAAAGAGCTTCCCCTTTAGAAAGCTCTGAAAAATTAGGAGGTATTTCTGCCTCAATAGGATAATCTCTTATGATAGCAGAGCAAAAACTATGTATTGTAGAAATCCTTGCGGCGGGTAATTTTTGTCTGATAGAATCCCATTTTGAGATAAGTAATGGGTCGGGATAATCAGCATTCATGATATCATCTAACTTTTTTTCTACAGTTTCTACTATACGTTTATGCATTTCAGCAGCAGCTTTTTTGGTAAAAGTAATAGCAACAATAGATTTAATGTCAATCCCTGGATTTTGATCTAAGATTTCGATAAACCTTTGGACAAGCACTCTTGTTTTTCCGCTTCCTGCACCTGCAGAAACAGACATATGTCTATCGAAAGACATCCCAATAATTTGTTCCCTTGTAGCACTCATATATTCACCGGTGGTATAAGCAAAGTAATGATAGCAAATTACAGTGTATTACTATAAAAAGAAAGCCCGTTGTAAGAGAACAACGGGCTTTATATGTTTTAGAAAATCAATATTATTTGATTTCTAATAATTCTACTTCGAATATTAATGTTTCATTAGGGCCAATAGCATTACCTGCACCACGATCTCCATAAGCAAGATTTGCAGGAATATATAATTTGTATTTAGCACCTTTGCTCATTAATTGTAAACCTTCTGTCCAACCAGGAATAACACCATTTAATGGGAATTCAACAGGTTCGCCACGATCTACAGAACTATCAAAAGTAGTACCGTCTAGTAATTTTCCAGTATAGTGTACTTTAACTGTAGAGGATGCTGTTGGTTTGGGGCCTGTACCTTCTTTGATAACAGAATATTGTAAACCACTAGCAGTAGTTGTAACACCTTTTGCATTTTTATTTTCAGCAAGGAATTTTTCGCCTTTTACTTTATTTCCTTCGCCTTTTTTCTGCGATTCTGCTTGAGCTTTAGCCATCATTTCTTGTTGATATTGGCCTAGAACTTCGCCCATTTCTCTTTCAGTTAATGTTGTTTTAGCGCCAGTATATGCATCTTTCAAACCTAATAATAAGATTTCTGGAGTTATTTCGGCTTTTTGATCTTTAAGATTTTTTCCGATACTTGCGCCGATACTGTAGCTGATTTTGTCTTTTGGGTTCTTGGGGTCCATTGTGGCTCCTGGTTCTGGTTGTTGTGAGCATGCTTGAATAGAAAACAGTCCAAAACATGCAACAGCTGTAAGTGCTGTACGAATCATGTAGATATCCTTAAAAATTAGAATTTGTAAAAACAACTGATACAAAAATAGTAAATATGCGCTAATAGCTCTTTTAGCTAAAAAAATTCTATTGATTATGTGATAGATTTAGTTTAAAGATCGCGAGTTTGTTTCCAAATGTGTTCCCAATTATCTAAAGGAGATAAATAATAGATATCTCCATGAGTTGAATATCCTGGAATAGGAGTTAATAAAGATCTTCCCTCTTTTCTTAGATGAATGAACATGTCGAAATCTCTTGGACATTTCCCCATCTGCGTCCATTTACGTAGTATAGCTTCATCTTTTTTTATTGTTTTCACTTTAGAAGCAAATGTCATTGTTGTGCTATTTGTTAATTTCCAATGAGAAGATTTTGTAATATATACCTTTGTAACTTCCCCTCCATCTTTATCTACATAAGGATTTCCACCTTCATCAGCGATTACATATTTATCTGGGTGATCGTATAAACTGCAATAATCTGCACCCATCTCCATTGCTTCTTCTATTAATGTATCAGAATGTAGTTTATGGATATAGTCATTTTCTAAAAAATAAATAATTGTATCATCAGGAAATTAAGTGCTTTATCCAAAGCTAGATTGAAAGTACCTGCCCCATGCCCTACTGAAACTTTTTCTATTGAATCAGGATCAATATACTTCGTGATCATAGTATAGGTGTCTTGGCTTACATTATCGGCAATGATATAAAAAGTAGCATTCCTAAAAACCTTTACAGCATTCTGTAAACAGTTTTCATTATTAATATATGTTGGTTTTTCTTTTTTATATCCAGAATCAGAAATTCTATATATAACAACTGTTTCAGCCATTATAATCAATCCATCAAAAGTAATTTTTATATTATAATACTTCAAAAGTAATCATTCAAGAGGATTTTATCGAAGTTTAACATATATAGTATGATTACAATAACAGAATATTCATATCGTTACATGGCAAGTGTTTAATAAAATATATATATCGATATTCTTTTCAATTGTTTAAGTTAGATCATTATTCGGTAATGTTCTTAGAATATGAAATCTATTAATACATATATACTAAACAGTTGTTTAGCATTACAAAGCATAGTATCTATATTTATTATGATACTGGGTTTTCCGTGCACAGCTTCGCAAAGTGTGCCAACATTATCGAATCATTCTTCGTATTCACAATATTCCATCCATACTTCTTATTATAATCCTAGTATTTCCATAAAATCGTCAAATTCACTTATACCTCCAACTCACAATCAAAATGGTATTCCATTTATTGAAGAAATAGACGAGAAGGAAAATGAATCTGAGGATTTTCCACATGAGATTAGGCAGATAAGTGAAAATCCATCTGAAGATATTCAGATAAAAAAAGCTTCTTCTGTTCTTGATAATTGCAAGAATAAAGCGTCCAAACAACCTCCCCCGTCTCTATATATTTTATATCATTCCTGGAAAAGCTTTATAAGCTAAACTTGATTCATGTTCTATTTTCAGACTTTTTATATAAAAGTCCGGTGATAGTCTTGAAAAGAATCAAGTGTCTATATAGTGTTTTCCACAAAAAATTCACGTAAACATCTGCTTTTAGTTATACATTCAGGTATTACTATTGGTTATGTATGTATACATACTTGATTCTATTCTTGACAATCTGTTTTGTGTATTAACTCACTAAACAAATAACAAGTACATATTATCAAGTGAATACAATGAAAAATATAAAAGAAAAACTTGTATATCCAATGGATGGTATACAAGGATTAAAACAGAATATCTCATCCGATTTACTATCTGGATTATTAGTTTCATTATTGGCATTGCCATTAAGTTTAGGAATAGCTGCAGCAAGTGATTTTCCTAATCCTATGTTTGGAGTAATAACAGCAATAATAGGGGGTATAATTGTTAGTTTTTTTTCAGGATCATTGCTTACTATTAAAGGTCCTGCAGCTGGATTAATCGTGATTTGTGCAGGATCTATAGCAGCTTTTGGCGGAGGCGAGCAAGGTTGGCATTTGACATTAGGTGTAATAGCAATAGCATCAATTGTGCAAATATTGTTTGGTGTCCTGAAACTAGGAAAACTATCTGATTTTTTCCCATTGTCTGCTGTACATGGAATGCTAGCAGCAATAGGAATAATAATAATTTCTAAACAAATTCATATTCTCTTAGGAGTAAACCCTATAAATGAAGATGGTAAACCATTGGTTGAACCTTTAGAATTAATAGCATCCTTGCCATTAACTTTTTCTAAAATTTCCCAAAATATAGAAATAGTAAAAACAGGATTAATTTGTTTATTAATGGTATTAGGGATACCAATGATTCCATTTTCATGGTTAAAAAAAATTCCAGTTCCTATCATTGTCATTGTTATAGCAATTCCTTTGGGAATGTTTTTTGGTTTAGGAAATATTAAAGGGGCACTTTTATCTTTTAATCAGCCATTTCTTGATGTGATAAAAGTTAATATAAGTTTTGCTGGAATCAGCCAAATGGGAACATTTATTCAATATGTTATTTTGTTTGCAATGATTGGCTCATTAGAGTCAATTCTTACTGCAAAAGCAATTGATTTAATGGATCCTTTTAAAAGAAAATCAAATTTTAATAAAGATTTAATTGCTGTTGGAACGGGCAATTTCCTTAGTTCGATTGTTGGTGGTTTACCAATGATAGCAGAGGTAGCAAGAAGTTCTGCAAATGTAAATAATGGGGCAAAAACACGATGGGCAAATTTTTATCATGGACTCTTTTTACTTTTATTCATGGTTTTTCTTGTTCCGGTTTTACAGTTAATACCAAAAGCAGCATTAGCGGCTATGTTGATTGGAGTAGGTTTTAAACTTGCTCATCCCAAAGAATTCATCCATATGTATCATATTGGAAAAGAGCAATTACTGATTTTTATTGTGACAATCATTTTTACTCTTGGAATTGATTTATTAGTTGGTATTGCAGCGGGGATTATAACAAAAATTATTATAAATGTAATTAATAGTAAGTCTTTAAAAGGTGTGTTTTCCTCTGACTATGAAATAGGTGGAGAACTAGAAGGGGTCTATATTGTATACGTAAAAAAAGCATTGGTTTTTTCAAACTTTTTAGGATTGAAGAAAAAACTTTATGCACTTGAGCCTGGAAAAAGAGTGATAATTGATGTACAAAACACACATCTTATCGACCATTCAACAATGGTAAACCTTCATCAATTTAAAGAAGATTATGCAGAACATGGAGGCTTTGTAGAAATAGTTGGCCTACAAGATCTTCAGTCAATATCAGAACATTCTATGTCTGCCAGAAAAAAAACAAGATAATTTTATGAGAATACATATAAGAAAACAGTATGAACACAGATAATCACGTTTTTAACCTTGACAAAACACTTCATGAGTTAAAACACTATTTGCCAAGCCAAAAAACTCTAAAAGATTTTATTCATCATAATTCATTACATCCCTTTCAAAATGAAAGATTTTATGATGGTATTTTTAGAGCTTCTAAAATATTTGGATATAAAGCAACTTTACAACTACAGGATTACAGAACATTATTTAAACTAAATCGAATAAAAGAGCATGTAATAGATAGAATTATTATCAATCGTAAAGGAAGTGATGCATTAGAAGAATGGGTTGAAAAAGTATTAATTAATGAATATGATGAAAATATAGAACCTCGAATAAACAAATTTCGTAGTGATTGGAAAAGAGTATACAAAATAGATTTAGATTCACTTGTTCATCCCTTACTATATCGTATTCTTTGTTCATATCTAGATCAAGGAATTTCTCTTTGGCAATTTCCTATTCATCCCAATGGTTTTTTAGCTTCAATTCGTGAATTAGAGTCTAATTCGCATGTTTCATTTTTTAAGACAAAAAAAGTACAATCTTTACTTCAAGATGCATCTATAACCATGTTAGATTTACTACAAGTTATAGTTGGTGATGAACACTATTATGAACAGTATCTGTTTGATTTATGCTTTAGTCATAGAGGTTGGAGTGGCATTATTGGAGTTATAGAAGATAATCCTGGTACATTATTAATCGACAAAATCATTTCATTACAGGATATGATTCATGTTGAATTATTGATGGAATATGATACTTTACTTGATCAATTAGGTGATTCATGGAAACCACTTTCACATACAGCTCAGCAACCACCAATTGATCTATTTTCTCCAGTAGAATCCTCGGAATTAGAGGAAGTATTAAAAATATGGCAAGATTCATTTGAATGGAGCTATTATGATGAAGTTATTAATGGTATTAAAACTAATAGTACAAGACAAAAAACACATGCTAAGAACATTTCATTTCAAGCTATTTTTTGTATTGATGAAAGAGAATGTTCTTTACGTAGACATATCGAATATATAGCTGATGATTGCGAAACTTTTGGAGCGCCAGGATTTTTTGGAGTGGAGTTTTATTTTAAACCAATTGGTGCAAAATTTAAAGATAAATTATGTCCAGCACCTGTATATCCAAGATATTTAATTAAGGAATATGATGCTCATGATCATCATCAGCAAGATATCATGTTTAATAAATCCATATTTACATTAGTACATGGATTTATTATAACAATAGGATTAGGATTATCATCAATCTGGAAATTATTGCAAATTATTTTTATGCCGAAAATGAGTCCTTCAATATCGGATGCATTTTCTCATATGAATAAGTATAGCAAACTTACGGTTGTGAATCAATCAACACATGATATTGAAGATGGACTTCAAATAGGATTTACCATCCAAGAAATGTCAGATAGGGTCTATAATTTTTTGAAAGGTATTGGATTAATACAATCCTTTTCACCCTTGATTTATATCATTGCTCATGGAAGCAGTAGTGCTAATAATCCTCATCATGGGGCACATGATTGCGGTGCATGTAGTGGAAGACCTGGTTGCGTAAATGCCAGAGTATTTTCAATAATGGCAAATCATCCAGAAGTACGTCATCTATTAAAGATGAAAGGGATAGATATTCCAGATTCGACTGTATTTATACCTGCAATGCATGATACAGCAAGCGATGTAATTGAATATTATGATGATAATAATGTTGATGAACATATAAATCAAAAGCATAAAATTATTAAGCAACAATTTGAACAAGCTTTAGATTTAAATGCAAAAGAACGTTCTCGTCGTTTTGCATCGATTAACACATTGCAAGATATTCATAAGATTAGAAAAGCAATTGAACAAAGATCGGTTTCAATGTTTGAGCCTAGGCCAGAATTAGGGCATGGAACAAACTCTCTTGCAATTATTGGTAGAAGAAATATTACAAAAGGCTTATACTTAGATAGGCGTGCATTTTTAAATTCATATGATTATAGAACCGATCTAGATGGAACATTCTTAGCTAATGTTATGGCGCCGATAGGAGTGGTATGTGGAGGAATTAATCTTGAATATTATTTTTCTAGGGTTGACAATGTAAAATTAGGATGTGGAACCAAATTACCGCATAATGTTATGGGATTAATAGGTGTTGCAAATAGTATTGATGGTGATTTACGTCCAGGATTACCATGGCAAATGATAGAACCTCATGATCCAGTAAGACTTTTAGTTATAGTAGAACATTTTCCTGAAATAGTACTCAAAACTATACAATCAAGTGCAGCTATGTATGAATGGTATAAAAATGAATGGATTCATATTGTTGCCATGCATCCAGAAACTCAAGAGTTTTTTTATTTCAGTAAAGAACATTTTAGACATTATCATGTACAACCATTGGCTATTAAATCAATAGATAATGTCCACCATTTATTCGAAGAAGCTCCTGAAATGATTACAAATCATATAAAACATGCAACGTTTGAAAATTTACCTATCTATCAAATTGAAAGTAATATATCATGTTAATTCTATTTATATCATTAAGTATTCTACCAATATTAGGTTTTCTAGTCAGTTTGATATTTAAAAATCATCAAGAAAACCAAATTTCTGGTACTGCTATAATAACTACAAGTTTGGTATTATTATGTTCCAGTGTATTATTGATATTCTTTTTAAGTATTAATAGTAACCCCATATCATATCATATTATTTCATTATACAAATCTCCTGAATTTGAATTTAGTTTAGACATCTATTA
The DNA here is from genome assembly GCA_023259575.1 of Candidatus Kapaibacterium sp. GTDB lineage: Bacteria > Bacteroidota > Ignavibacteria > Kapaibacteriales > UBA961 > UBA961. Next base: position 14,880 of record JALRHN010000026.1, read on the forward strand.
TGATCTTATATCTGGTGTTTTCACAATTGTTGCATCATTTCTGTCACTAATAATCAGCATATTTAGCAAAACATATATGCACAGGGAAAGTGGTTTTAAGAGGTTTTATAATCATTTTTTATTATTCTTTATTGGAATGATGATACTGGTAATATCTGGTGATTTCGAAACATTATTTCTTGGATGGGAGATAATTGGCATTTCTTCATTTTTATTAATATCCTTTTATAGAGATAGATTTTTGCCTATTAAAAATGCACTGAAGGTATTGTCTTTTTATAGAATTGGAGATGTTGCATTACTTAGCTCTGTATGGTTTTGCCATCATCTTTTCCAAACAAATATCAATTTTGATGCAATTAGATATAATCATTATGCAATAGCATTAGCTCAAGCTCATCCAATACAAATTTTAATAATTTCAATATTATTAATTATAGCGGCATCAGTGAAGTCTGGCCAATTACCATTTTCAATATGGCTTCCAAGAGCATTAGAAGGTCCTACTGTTTCAAGTGCAATTTTTTATGGTGCATTGTCTGTACATACAGGTGTATTTTTATTGTTAAGGACATATCCAATCTGGCAATATTCTCCATATTCTTCATGGATAATAATATGCATAGGGGCATTAACATCAATTATTACAACATTAATTGCAAAAGTTCAGTCTACAGCCAAAACTCAAATAGTGTATTCATCAGCCGCACAAATAGGACTAATATTTATTGAAATTGGTCTTGGATTTCACACTATTGCTTTATTACATTTTGTAGCTAATGCCTGTTTACGTACCTATCAATTTTTAGTTTCTCCTTCTTCTATGAGTTATCTGATTCATGATCAGTTTTACTCATATAATCCACATAAAAAAAATCCATTTTCTTATCTCCCAAAGAGTATTCAAAGTACACTATACTTGTTAAGTATAAAAGAGTTTAATCTTGATTATATATGGTATAGATATCAATGGCAACCCTTTAAAAAGTTAGGTAAATCTTTTCATTTTCTTAGAAATACAGTTTCAGAAGCATTGTTCTTTGTAATGATGGTAATTGGTCTGATAGTATATATTATTTATCCAATTGATGGCTTAGTACATTATGCATTTATCTCATGGATTTATGCAATAATAGCTTTGATATTAATTTTAATAGCGTGGACAGAGCGTATATCAGTTATTAGATCATGGATGTATATTACTCTTAGTCAACTATTTTTCATGTTATCGATTGTTCAACAACATGCATTTAATATGGTAGAAATATCTCTGTATTTAAGTGGAACTTTGGGTGCATTTTTTATTGGCATATGGAGTTTACTAAAAGTGAAATCACAAGAAAACACTATTAGCTTGAATGAATTTCATGGTCATATTTATGAGCATCCCAGATATGGTTTAGTATTCTTGCTTTCTTCTTTGATGATGATTGGCTTTCCAATTTCTCCTACTTTTATTGGACTTGATATCTTATTCGCAGATATTGAATTTGATCATCAATTCCTATTAATAATAAGTGCATTAACATTTGTCATTCTTGAATTAGCTGTTCTTAGAATTTATGCAAGAATATTTCTTGGACAGCATGTAAAAACATATCATGAAACAGCTTTCAGAAGCTCATAATATGATGATATATAATAAGTTATAAGAAAATAGGATATCAATTATATGAACAATAAGAATTGTTTACTAGCATTTCTTTTATATATGTTATTTACAATCCATGCTTATGCTCAAGGGTCTGGAAATAGTGACAAAAAAGAAATTAAAGATTTAGTGTTAAAGTTAAATGAAGATGGTTCTCATTATTTAAAAACCACTTTATTATCTCAGATTTGGGTTAGATATACAGAAAATAACCCTGGAAGTACAATTGATGGTTATCCTGAAGCAGAAACTTTTGATATTGGAATAAGACGTTTAAGAGCTCAGATTTTTGGGAAAATATCAGATAAAGTATTTATTTATACTCAATTTGGACAAAACAATTTGTCTTATGATTCACCTAGAAAACAAGGATTATTTATCCATGATGCCATAGCCGAATTAGAAATTTCTCCTGAATACTGCTCTTTAGGTGCCGGTTTAACTGGTTGGTCAGGCTTATCCAGATATGCTTCTCCAGCAGTAGGTAGTATTTTATCTTTAGATGCACCCCTTTATCAACAAGCAACAAATGATGTAAATGATCAATTTCTTAGAAAATATAGTATATATGCTAAAGGAAAAATCAATCGGTTGGATTATAGAATTGCAATAAGTAAACCATTAACTATTGCAAATACTTCTACACAAAGTTTGTCAATTCAAAATAATTCTCAATTTTCAATATTACCTGCATCCCCGCAATATCAAGGATATTTTATGTATCAGATATTGGACAAAGAAGCAGATATTGTTCCGTATACCACTGGTACATATCTAGGTAAAAAAAATGTATTATCTGTTGGATGTGGATTTATCACGCAAAAAAATGCAGTATGGCATCGTGAAAATACAAATGATACAATAACTGAGAATATGCTTCTACTTGCTGCAGATATATTTTATGAACAAATACTTAATAAAGATATAGGCAATGCAATAACTGGTTATGCATGTATTAGCAAATATGATTATGGAAAAAAATACATTAGAAATCTAGGAGTTATGAATCCAGCAAATGGAAATAATCAATCAAATATTATAAATGGCGCTGGGAATGCTTTTCCTATATATGGAACTGGTACAACTTTTTTTACTCAAATAGGATATCTGTTTCCACAAAATCTTTTATCTACATGGGGTACACTACAAATGTATTCTTGTATGCAATACTCATCATATGATGTATTGATTAAACCTATGATAATGTTAGAAGGTGGGGTGAATTGGATTTTAGATGGAAACAGATCAAAAATATCTTTTAATTATCAAAATCGTCCTATCTACAATAAAGATTTGATGGGTAATTATTCAATTATTGATCATAAAGGAATGTTTACAATGCAATATCAAATTATGATATAAGATAATATACCACCCCGACAAAATGCCCGATATAATGTATGTATATCGGGCATTTTTATTTATTCTTGTGATTTTTTGCTTTGTAATAATAAAGAATAAGCCCCTTTTATGACGATTGACTTTTTTTGTAGATCATCTGGATTGAGTATCTGTA
>JALRHN010000270.1 GCA_023259575.1 Candidatus Kapaibacterium sp.
AAACGTATTATGTACATACTGCTCCAAGCTTTTTACAGGCCGATCCCACTGGCACAAAAATGGTTGTAGCATGCCAGGGCAATAAAAATGTAGATACATCAACAAATACAGTCTCATCAATAGCTTTTATAGACATAGATAAAAAGATTATTCTTGCAGAAACACCGTTGAATACTGGAAAATCAGATGAAGTACAAGCACGCATCAAATCTATGTCTGTAACAAATAGTGAATGGGTATTTATTGCTATGACAAATGGATTATTTCGTTTAGATACAAGAGAACATAAAGCCCTTTCAACTATGTCTTCTGAATCGTATGATGGTTTATCATATAATTCTAGAAAAAGAGAACTATTAATGATTTCTGATACATATATCTATGTCGCAGATGATAATTCAGCAGAAATTAAATCTTCTCCTTTGCAATTTGCAAACCCAATTTTGTTTGCAATTGGACAATAATTACAGATACAAAGCTCCTACTTTACTCCGCTGAATATGAAAAGAAATTATCTTTTTTTTCTCTTATTTATAACAGGAATTCTTTCTGTTTTTACGATTATTATACCGTCGTATACAGAGTTGATTCAACTAAATAAAAAATCAGATATCAGGTATTTAAATGGTTATAATCAATATAATAAGAAGTGTGCTTTTTGTCATCAACAGGATGGAAGTGGCATAAAAGATTATTTCCCACCACTTTACAATAGTGATTATTTATTAAAAGATAAGAAAGTTGTAGCAGAAGTCTTGATTTTTGGTTTAATGGACACAATAACAGTAAATGGGAAAACATATTCTGGGATTATGCATCCTGTTTTAGGGACAGATCAAGATATTGCAGATATATTTAATTATATGTATCAAGAATTTGGAAATAATGCACAATCCATAACATCTTTAGAAATTTCAACGATACGTCAAAAGGGTAAAGAGGCCAAACGTTTAGAGATATATAAATAGAAACTACTTATTTTTTAACCTAGGATTTTTTAAAATTAGATCTTGATATTGTTGATCTTTAGATGTTTTTCCAGTCAGATCAAGGGGATTGCCATGAATATAATCATAAGAAACTCCCAATATCTTGCATAAGGTTGGCAAAATATCAGCAGGGTCTGTAGAGCCTTTTATGATAGTATTTTTGGGGATTCCTGCACCATAAAATATCAATGGAACATGCGTATCATAGTCATATGGAGTCCCATGAGTTGCTGCTTTAGGACCCCAAATCCAATATGGTTTTACAGAAAACATAATATCACCTGTTCTACCAGGAAATATATCATTTCTAAATTTTTGCACTAGATCTTTATCCCATCCTGGTAAAATCATACCTGCAATTAAATTATCTGTACGTGTTGCATGAGAAATTCCTTGTTGTCTTACCATAAAAGCAGAAATAGAGTCTGCAATTTCAGCTTTACTGAAACCAGAAATATAAATTGCTGAATCTTTTATATAAAGCGTTGGGGGCTCAAACACAGAAATCCATGAAGAGGGCACTATTAATTTTTTAAATGTCTTATTAAGATAATTATCTATTGATTGAATAAATGTGCTTTCATCAATTCTACCTGCATCAAGGGGCATAGTTCCTACATTTTTTGCAAATTCTGGTATTGGGCCTACTCCATGATCTGAAGTAATAACGATAGTATAAGAATCTTGGCCGATTGTAGAATCCAGATATTTTATAAAATCTTCCAATATTCTATCGCAATGCAGATATAATTCTTGAACTTCTCGGCTATCTGGTCCAAAGAGATGTCCTACAAAATCT
>JALRHN010000271.1 GCA_023259575.1 Candidatus Kapaibacterium sp.
ATCATTCATTATTGCTTACAAAATCACTAAATAATATCATTTATTTTGATGAGGTAAATGGGAATATAGAGTGTGAATCAGGATGTACATTTGATGACATTCTCCAGATAATTGTTCCTAAAGGATGGTTCCTACCTGTAACACCAGGCACAAGATATATTACTGTTGGCGGCGCCATTGCCAATGATATACATGGCAAAAATCATAGTACTGCAGGAAGCTTTGGCAATCATGTACAATGGTTTTATCTATTAAGAAGTGATAATGAACAAGAACTCTATTGTTCACAAGATACTAATCAAGAATATTTTACGGCAACAATTGGTGGTTTAGGCTTAACAGGTATCATTACAAAGGCATGTTTTATATTAAAAAAAATTGATAATCCATATATCAATGTTGATAGTATAAAGTTTAAGGGAATAGATGAATTTCTTGAATTATCAGACACTGTGGGAATACAGAAAGAGTACTCTGTTTCATGGTTTGATTGTTATTCAGGTTCAGCCTCTAATATAAAAGGATTATTTACTGCAGGAACATGTGCATATCCCTCATATTCAGAAAATAATATAAAACCACCTAAAAGTTTTACTTTTCCATTCGATGCTCCAGGAATTTTACTTAATACTTTAACAATTAAAGTATTTAACGCATTGTATTATCATAAACAATTGAATAAAGAGACATCAACTATACAACATTATGAGCCTTTTTTCTATCCACTAGATGCTATTAATAAGTGGAATAGAATGTATGGAAAAAGAGGATTTGTTCAATACCAAAATATTATACCGTTTGAATCTGGCATAGAGCCAATAAATGATATACTATCATTAATGAAAAAAACAGGTGAGGGATCATTTTTAGTAGTATTAAAAACGTTTGGAAGTATTGAATCAAGGGGGATGATGTCTTTTCCAAAACCTGGAATTACCTTAGCAATGGATTTCCCTTGGCGTGGAAATAAAACAGCAGCATTATTGGATGCATTTGATGAGATTACTGCTGAAGCAAATGGAAGAGTTTATCCTGCTAAAGATGCCAGAATGAGTGGTAAACACTTTAGACAATATTATCCTCTTTGGGAAACATTTATGCAATATAAAGATCCATGTATTAGTTCTTCCTTTATCAGAAGAGTATTAGACTAAGATTTTTTGGTAGGCTTTTTTGTGGTACTTCTTTTTGAAACTACCTTTTTTCCTTTAGTATTGACTGTTTTATTTGGTTTTTCTTGCTCAGAACCCCATTGTAAAGCTTGCTCTATAGAAATAGATAAAGGATCTGTACCTTTTGGAATTTTTACATTTTGTTTGCCAATAGTAATGTAAGGTCCAAAGCGACCATTTACCACTTTAATATCAGGATGGCTTGGAAATTCTTTCAGTAATCTAGAAGCAATATCTTGTCTTTTATTTTGTATTAATTCAATGGCACGATCTAATTCAATTGTATAAGGATCATCATCTGGTTTAATAGATGTAAATACTTTATTATGAACAAGATAGGGACCAAATTTACCAATACCGACTTTAATTTCCATCTCTTCAAAAAGTCCTAATGATCTTGGTAGTTTAAATAATGCAAGTGCTTCTTCTAAAGTAATTGTACTCATTGATTGATTAGCTTTTAAACTTGCAAATTTGGGAGGGATATCACCTCCAGATTCACCAATTTGCGCAGCAGAACCAAATCGAGTGATAGTTGCATAAACTGGTAAATCAGAAACAGGATCTATGCCCAATAATCTTGATGTATTTGCTCTTTTTGAAGTTCC
>JALRHN010000272.1 GCA_023259575.1 Candidatus Kapaibacterium sp.
GGCTATGATTTTGCTGTTGTAGATTTTAGCTGAAGAGATTAGGGATTTTTTATAAAAAATCCCTAATCTTGCAATCTGATATAAGGATGGTACAATGTCGTATGATTAAAAAGGCTTGTACCGTCCTTATTTGTTTAATTGTTGTATTAGTGTTTGGTTTGATTGGAGCGAATGATTTTAATGATAGAATGGAAGAACTAGGACACAAGAATGCCAGAAGCCTTTGAAGTAACAACACAAGACATTGCGTTTATTTTAAATATGCATGATGTCAAATTGCCCACTGATGTTCTAGAAGCATTACACGATGAATTGCTTCTTGAGTTTAATGAAATCGTACACAAAGGACTGAAATATTCTACCGAGTTAGTGGAGCAGAATGATTATATTATGTCCAAGATAGAAGATGTGATGATTCGTGAAGGACTGTATATCAAGGAACCAAAACAACTTGAAACCTATAACGATTAGAAAAACACTAGCCAGGTTAGTGTATTCTGTATATTCAATGAAGAGTGGTAATTCTTTGGAAGATACTATCAAGCATCTAGAATTCACTCCAGAAGAATTTGAATACATGATGAAGCAATCATTGTTAGTATCCGAATTACCTGACACTTGTAATGTTGTATTAATGGATAACACTACTCAACCAATATCATCCATACAAATAACAAATGAAGAGAATCAGACTGTCGCGTTGATTTAGTGTATAACTTATCTATGTCTGCATTCCCCTTCACAGACATACAGGCTAGACTCCTCCATCTAGCCTGTTTTTTTGTTGCACTATCAGATAATGTAGGATATTATTGATTCATGGACGTTTATGTAAGTGCTATAACAAATCAAGACATTAATGAATTTTGTTTCCTTCAATTTACTTACAATCAAGATTTATTTAATGATATTGAAGAAATTATCCATGATTGTAAAACTGAAGAACATATCTCATTAAGATTAGATGATGATTTCTTTCGGTTTGGTCATTATTCAAACTGGGAATCTGTTAGAGGTAAAATGCTTTCCTCAACTTTATTCACCAAGCAATATTGTAAGTCAAAATATGTTTTCAAATCAACTCCGAAGAAAAAATCCATTCATAATAAAGTTTATATCAACAAGTATGGATTTTATTTTGTGTCTTATAATCTTCAAAATGAGATTCAGTATCAGACTTTAGATTTTAATTCAGAGTTCATCCAAAATCTTAAACAAGATTTTGCTCCCCTAGCTGTCTAGGGATTTTTTATAAAAAATCCCTATCCTTGACAACTATATACACTATGATATGATGTGCTATGGAACAAAGTAACGTTTATATGTATTACAAAAATGTTGGAATGGGTTACGAATTAATTGGTGATTCTATCCTGTCTGGCATGGATTCGTTTTATGGCAATAAAGATGCTTATTTAGTATTATATTGTCCTCATGTAGATAATTTATTTGTCTATCACTGGGACAATTCACAAAAACGACGTAAAGGTATCGACAACCCATTATTGAAAGAGCAAGTATTGATTGGATTATTAAAAGACGTGGATGATATTTCAGCCCGTGTTAGAGAAATAATCTTTGATACTTATTGCAAAGAGGAATTATTACTTGAAGCAGAAGGCAATGCAAACTAAAGAATTAAAATTAAAATATCTCAACAAAACAATTGACACTCTTTGGCATGGAGTACAAGAAACAAAAACTGGTGATTATCCCAAAATTGTCAATCTCTACAAAGAAGTATTGAAGATTGAACCAAAAGACAGAGATGC
>JALRHN010000273.1 GCA_023259575.1 Candidatus Kapaibacterium sp.
CTATTTGCATACATTGTTGCATAAGGACCACGAGTAAAAGGGAATATACCTGGCATAGATTCTTGAATAGCTAATGATTCTAGATCTGCTGCAGTATATAAGGGTTTAATAGTAATTCCTTCTGCATTTACTTTTTGAAGTAATTCAGGAGATTGATTGTTCAATTCTTTCTGTGCAATAGCTTTCCAAGAAAGATATGCATTCTGTTCAAGTTCAGACACGCTATTCTCCAATAGAAGAAAATTATTATTTATAAGGGTTTTGCAAATATCTATTAGCTTCTTCATGAGAATTTTGTCTTTCTTCCCATGCTAATACTTTTTTATACTGCTGAATCGCTAATTCTCTTTGCCCTCTCATATCATATATATTGCCAATTTTTAGATTTACTTTCACAGTAAATCCAGAAACATCTTCATCTAAATATCTTCCTGCTTCATCACATTTATAAAAATATTTTAATGATGAGTCTAAAGATTTTCTATTCATTAGTGCTAAACCAACATAGTACAGTGCTTCTCTGGCGGTTTGTTGATCATATCCTACTTTTTTATCAATGCATGCCTGAACTGCATTTCTCCATGTTTGTTCCATTTGTGGATACATTCCCATCATAACTTGACATCTTCCAACATATCTATGAAAATATGGATTTTGAGGATATTGATTTAATAAGTCTTGAGCTACTTTTAAGGCTTCTGATGGATTTTTTTCAAATTGAAAATATGCTTGTAATAATGAAACTTTGGCTTCTGTTTTTGCATATTTAGCACTCCTTCCTGCTGCTGCTAATTGCATGAGACCTAGATTCTTATCTCCTTTAGGCAAAAACATCATCACACTTGCTAATACTGGATATTGTTCTGGTAATACGGCTGCATAATAATTATAAAGTCCAGTCCCTAACATGATATCGTGATTTCCTGGGGCAATTTGTTGACATCTTTGTAATATTTCAAAAGCTATATGTCCATCATCTGCTGCTTTTAACCATGATTCACGGCCGGCATAAAACCTTCCTCTAAAACCTAGGGCTCCACCTTTAAAAAATAATGCTGATAAATCATTGGGATTGATTTCTAATAATTCATCACATAATGCTATTACTTGAGCACACTTATACAGAAACTTTTCATCATTTTGTTTACTTTTTCTATCTGCTTGAATTCGCCACCATTCCACCATTGCATCAAGAAAATAACCAGCAGGATTTTTAGGATATAGATTGATAACTTTATTGAATAATGCACTTGCAGCATCAAATTCCATATTATAAATCATTGTTGCGCCCATTTGAACCAATGTATCTGCATCAGATCTCATCATAATCCATTGTGCTTTCAAAGGACTTATAGAACACATACAACAGAAAAATAATACAATTAAGATTTTCATAATTAATAATTATACTGAAACAAGAGTATGATTAATGTTGATCATGAAGATTGAATGTTTGGGTACATTAATCTGAATAATTTGGCATGACGAATTGGTGAGTTTCCTAATGTATAAGAACATGCAATTAAAAGGAGCAAAACTATAGTACAATACAGAGTTCCTTCAATGCCATATGGACCTATAAAAAATGATGAAAATGATGAGTCATGTATTGTCGTTTTTAAAAAACCATCCCCAAATTTAATTCCGCTGATTTCTATTCCTACTGCACTTTGTGTACAATTCCAAGTTGCATGATATAAAATTGGTAACCAAAGTCCTTTACTACGATACCAAGCTATACTCATGAAACAATTAGC
>JALRHN010000274.1 GCA_023259575.1 Candidatus Kapaibacterium sp.
AAAGAAAGGTACTCCATTAATAATGGCTATTGATTTAGGAACGAACTCTTTTCATGCTATTATAGGATCTGTGAATTCAAAAGGTATTTTAAAGATACATAGCAAGGAAAAAGATCAAGTTAGGCTTGGAAGTGGAGCTACTGATATGAAGCAATTGCATTCAGATTCCATTAAAAGAGGAATTAATGCAATGAAAAAGTTTAGTGCTATGTCTGAAAAAGCTGGTTCAACGATTAGAGCAATTGGAACTAGTGCATTAAGAGAAGCAGAGAATAGAGATGACTTTATTGAAAAAGTTGCATTTGCTACTGGTATTCATGTTGAAGTTGTTTCAGGATATGAGGAAGGACGTTTAATTTATGTAGGAGCAGTGCATGCTTTACCAATTTTATCAAAAAAAGCACTTATTATAGATATCGGTGGTGGAAGTACAGAAACTGCGATTGGAGTTCTTGGAGAAGTAAATTATGTTCATAGTGCTAAGCTTGGTTCAATTCGATTAACTCAAAGGTTTTTTCCAAATGGCCTTGCAAATGAACAGACTATCAAAGAATGTAGATTACAGATTCAAGGTGATTTAGCTCCAACATTTTCTTCTTTATTAGAACATGGATTTGAAACTGTTGTTGGTACTAGCGGAACAATTCATACTATTGCACACATGTGCTTATTATCTAAGGGTATAATACAAAATGAATCATTAAATGGCATAACAATATCGCGAGAAGAAATCTTAAAACATATTTCTCTTATAACAAGTGTTTATACACCGCAAGAAAGAAGTCTTATTCCTGGAATAGAACCGAAAAGAGCTGATATTATTCTAGCAGGAGCATTAATATTAGAACAAATTATATTGGGATTAAATATTCAAAAAGTTACAATATCTGCTTATGCATTAAGGGAAGGAATTATTTTTGATACGATACAAAAAGAAAAGGATATCAGAGAATTTCATCATTTAAGCAGATTAAGATATGAAACTGTCTACCATTTATGTGAAGTATATAGAGTAAATATAGAGCATGCTGAACATGTGAAAAATATCGCATTAAAATTGTTTGACGATACACTTTCTTTACATGGATTAGGTGACTCAGAAAGAGAGCTTTTAGAAGCTGCATCATTATTACATGATGTTGGTTATCATGTTTCACCAGAGCAACATCATAAGCATAGTTATTATATTATATCACATTGCGTTATGCCAGGTTTTACAAATGATGAATCTGATATAATTGCAAATATTGCTCGATACCATCGAAAAAGCCATCCTAAAAAGAAACATCCTAGCTTTGCGCATCTTTCTATAGAAAAACAAAGAATAGTAACTATTTTATCCGGGATTCTAAGAATAGCGGAAGGTTTAGATCGAAGGCAACATCAGATTGTTGATGATTTATATTGTACGATTAAACCAAATGAAGTTACAATCAGTGTTAAATCCTTAAAAGGATTATTAGCTGATATCGAGATTTGGGGAGCAATCAGAAGAAAAGGATTATTAGAAGAAGCATTAAGAATCTCGATTTCTTTGCATATCTCTAACTAAGTTCATATATACTTCAAGCCTTATGTTTAATGCCTTATGTAGAGCTAATAGTTTTTATTATACACTCTTAATACTATCGTTGTTAGAATTGTTAATTTGCTATATACGTTCTATAGTACATCTATATATCATGAGAATACTCATCAAACATATGTTTATCATATTGATACTATTAATCCTTATGAATAATAGTT
>JALRHN010000275.1 GCA_023259575.1 Candidatus Kapaibacterium sp.
CATTAGGAGAAGATGAAAGAGGTTTAGTAAAGACTCTTTTAGCAAGTTCATTAAACCCAAATATCTATGACACCAGAGCTTCAGACTCTAGCTCGTATTCTGGAAACGAACCAAGTGCAAATGAACAAACATATAATCCTAAGGTAATCTACTCAATATACAATCCTTCTAAATCAGGCACTAATATGAAGATTGCCACTGATGCTGGTGTATGGAATTATGATGGGTTAAAGTGGGTATTAGATTCAAATTTAAACGATGCTTCTAGGACTTATTATCTCAAAAGTTTAGGTTCAACTTTAAGATTAGGTGCAGATAATGGGTTGTGGAATAAAAATACTCTTTGGTCACAATCTAGTTTATATACTCAAGCTCAATTCTCATATACTTCTGGCTCATGGTTTGGTGGCACATTTGAAGCTTATGGAAAAGAAGATGGATTAGCTTTTATCAATATTCCTAGCGGTTCTACAACATTTACTTCTGACCATTATGATTTAGTTGATAATAAGAATGTTTATGGATTATATAAAGATCAATTCATTAGAATGTCAGTCGATTCTCAGGGCAATAATGTTCAGACAAAAGTGGATGCTTTATATATCTGTGCTGAAGATGGCTTATATGGAGTCACGAGCGGCAACAGAGGCACTGCATACTCTTCATTATTAGATGGCAGAGAAATGTTTGGAGGTACTAAAACTGTTAAATTTTATGACATATTTAGACCATTAGCAACACCTCCTTCTACTAATGCTCCGGTTCCTATGTTTATTCTTACATCTAATGGTCTTTTGAAAGTAAGAAACTGGAGATGGTGTGACCCAACAGAAAACGAATTGACATTTGAAACTGAAAATGTATTCTTATCTGGCCTGAGTTGTAATTGCTATAGTCTCTATACTTCTGCTGGTACGCCTGGTAAAAGCAAAATATTTATCGGAACAAATGATGGCGTTTACAGATCTTTAAATGAAGGAAGTACTTTTGAGAAGTGTGAGAGAATTTTAGGTGGCAGAGTTAGTGTCTATTCACTTGTTAATTTCTCATCTACATATACTGAAAATTCTGTAAGCGTAACTAAGCAAGTTATTTTAGCTGGTACAGAAAATGGTTTATGGTATTCTACTGACGATGGTGATACATGGTATTTAGCTGGTAATCCAAATGAATTTAACGCTTATCCGGTAGAATTTTCATCAACAATTAGCAATGCAACTTCATTCAATGCTGGATACCTTGCACAAACATTTAAACCTGTTTCTGGACAAACTCAGATATTTAAGATTTCTGGTTATTTTGAATTACAAGATCTTAAAACTAATCCATTATATGAAGCATCTTTAAATAATACAATTACAGCTGCTATATATTTAACAGATGGTAATGGTATTCCAACTACTCCTATTGCTTTGTCAAATAGTACAACAATTAATAATTTGATTTCAAATGGGTTCTACAATACATCAAATTCAGTTGGATCTATCATTTCTCAAGGATTTACTGGCAATTCTGGATTTATTTTGGCAGGTTTTTCAAGCAATTCAATTAGTAATGACTTATTGCTTGCTAGAGATATTCAATACCCTGGATTTTATAGTATTAACCTTCCAGTGACTTTGCCTAATTCAACTTCAACGTATGCTTTAGTATTGCAAGAAAATAATGTTGGAGGATTATCAATTGTAACATGGAAAAAATCACCTTCGACAAATCCATATACTCTTGGAAGAACA
>JALRHN010000276.1 GCA_023259575.1 Candidatus Kapaibacterium sp.
CATACTTCATTTAAAAATTCAGGCCAATATTTCCATTTATTTTCATCTGGGGTGGAATGATTAGAAGATGGTTGAAATAAAATAAAATCTTCATAATCAGGTAAATATTCATAAGCTTTAGATGAATAGTTATATGAATCTAATAATGATAAATCTTTACCACCAGAAACACTTAATTGGATTGATGTATACTCTCTATCTTGTGGCAAATTAAAATAAACTTTGTATTCATTTATTTGTGTTTCTGTTTTCCATGGAGAACAAAGATTTACAAAACTCTGCCAATAGATAGATTCTTTAGGTGTGAAAAGATAATGCTCACAATGATCAATAAAATCTTGAGCTAAAATAAATTCTTTTAGTTCTGGAAATGGACCTAAAAGAATTATATTTCTTATGTTTCTTCTTTTAGCATTGGACAGGGAAACAAATACATCTCCCCATCCTCCACCAGTGATACCCCATTTATCCATTTAAGATTTCTAATTTAGTAGCATGAATAACAGGACGAACTAAAGTTAATTTCATAGCTTCATCTCTCATCACTTCAGCAGTCAAATCCGCTTCCGGCTCTACAGAATCGGTATGGACAATTAATCTAAATCCAGCATCTTTGATTAGCTTTTGATATAGATATAGAAGAGATGCAGCTTTATTTTCTGTTACGAAGAATGCTTTTAAATNTGTAGACAAAATTTCTTGAGTAAAAATACCATCACTATCTGTTACAATCCAATTTTCAGGATGCAAAAGAGCCAAATCATATCTTGTTTCTAATTTATCAATAGACTGGATGGCTTTGTCATCGTTTGTTGCTTTGATTGCGATTTTATTGTTGTTAAAATCAATAAAATTCTTTACACCTTCCAATACCTTCATAACAGAATTTTTGTAATTATCTAAAGCTATATCTAAAATGGCTTGTGCATCTTCTAATTTGTTTTCATCTAATAAATCAAGTAGCTTATAATGATCATCTAACTTTTCAGCTAAGGATCTAATATAATTTTCCACTTCCAATTCAGAGATATAAATCACTGGTGTATCAATATTGTTAATAAGCTTAGGTTCAACTACACTAAACTTAAACTCAGACTCGATTTGGATTCTAAAATATCCCCAAGCTGCATGATCTATATTTAGGAATAACTCATGATGTAGATTGCCATTTTCAGCAAATAAATCTGTAGGAACAATCTGGAATGGGTTATGTACATTAGTATCACACAGTCCTAGATTAACAGTTAAACTAGCTAATCTTTGTGCGATTTGTACGAGATTTTTATTATCATCAATCCATGTGTAAATACCAGCAGTTAGAGCTTTTTCAGTATCTAAGGAATGATTGTTTTTCTTCTTGAAGCTTACGCCATTACTAATATTGTTCATGGCTATATTATACAAGGATTAAAAAGAAATGAGCAAGGTTAGACTTACCTTGCTCTTATGATCTATTTAGTGGGATTACATCACTCGCAATTATGATTTGCCCACTTGTCCACTATTTAGTAAGATCATACAGTGTCCTATTTATACTGGAGGCGTACCAGTCTAATGTTGGTTTCCTAGTTATATCAGAACGTATACTCAATTGCGATGAATAAGATTCTGAATTAAGATTTACACTTTTTTTATTTAATGTTCCTGAATGTATTTCTTAAATTTTTCAACAATCACTGCTTACTTCCAACACGAAACGAGTCTAATTATGGGTTACTAAATGCGCTGAT
>JALRHN010000277.1 GCA_023259575.1 Candidatus Kapaibacterium sp.
TAGGTGCTACAGGTGGTCAACCTAATGGCATGGTGAATCGAGCAACATTAGGAAGCTCAAAAATTATTGCCCCAGATGGTTGGGCTAATGAAGTTGCTAATCAACTTTCAAAAAAAGCACCTGCATCTATGGACATAGTGCCAACATATAATGCATCAACACAGGAATTATCTGTCAATGTTGCTACTACGTGGATTGAAGAAGGAAATGCTGATCAATATTTATCTGTGTACTTAAGCGAAGACTCCATAGTGTATTGGCAAAAGGATTATCGTAAGACTCCAGAAGATGATAGTGCTTATGTACATATGCACATGTTAAGAGCAGCAATTGGTAATTTTGGTACTTGGGGAGAAGCTTTAGGAATGCAAAATCCAGGATCTAAAGTTAGTAAAACATATACAATTAGTTTTCAAGGTAAGCCTTGGAAGCCTGAGCATTGTCATGTAGTTGCAATACTGCATAATAAGACAGAAGGTTCTATAGTATTGGTTGATGAAAAGAAAGTTAAAAAGTAATAAAGCAAAAATATTTTTATACTCTAAATTGGACAAATACAATGAGTTCACACACATCATCTATTGGCAAAGGAATAGGTAAATTTCTAGGTGCTATTGTTATTAGTGCTATATGCTTAATATTAGACACAATGATTGTGTCTAAAATATCACATGGTGCAAATCCATTTGGCTCGCATTTATGGATGACAGGTTCTATAGCATCATTTATGGGAATGGTGATTGGTATCACATCAACATATGCACCAAATCCATTAGATCATCCTAATGAAGCTTCTTCTCAATTTACTAATATGTTCGAATGGGTTGGATTAATTATGTTCTTTGGTGGAACAGGAATATTTCTATTAGCGCAAGCAAAACAATTTAATTTCTAATCAAAGTATTAGGTTGGAATGATAAACAGTTATACTAAAGATAGAGAAAATGTAATATCTGGAAATACCACATTTGAATCTATTGTGCAAAAAAATATAGGTAATATCAATGCTAACAGTTCAATGAATGCCTTTTTGCTGTTAAATGATAATGCCATTCAATCATCAAAAGAAACGGATAAAAGAGCATGTTCATTATCTTCTATTGATGGTTTAAATATAGCTATTAAAGATAATATATCTACAAAAGGTATAAGAACTACATGTGCATCTAAAATGCTGCAAGATTTTATACCTGTATATGATGCTACTGTTATATCACGATTAAAGCAAAAAGGGGCAATCATTCTTGGTAAAGCCAATATGGATGAATTTGCAATGGGATCAAGTGGTGAGACTTCATATTTTGGTGCAACAGATCATCCTTTATTTACTGGTTATGTTCCTGGAGGATCATCATCTGGATCTGCAGCAGCGGTTGCTGCAGGGTTTTGTCATGCAGCACTTGGATCTGATACAGGCGGTTCTGTTAGACAGCCCGCTGCATTTTGTGGTGTCTATGGCTTTAAACCAAGTTATGGTAGAATTTCCAGATATGGATTAATAGCATTTGCTTCATCATTAGATCAAATAGGAATATTTGCTAGAGATATTGATACAGTATCATTAGTTTTTGATTCCATTAGTGGCGAAGATGAATATGATTCTACATGTTCTCGATTATCTCCATCACAATCATTTTCAAAGTTGGATAATTCTATAGACTATCAATCACTTACGATAGCAGTTTTGCCAGAACATGAATTAATGGGTCTTT
>JALRHN010000278.1 GCA_023259575.1 Candidatus Kapaibacterium sp.
ATGTTCATTGTATACGTTAGACATTACTTTCCATCCACTCTATTATAATCTTAAGGTCCAAAAACCTCTTTGTTTTTCTATTTGCCAATTCATCAAAGAAAGCGAGCATTCCTTTATTTTGCCCATAATCCTTAGATAGCTCTTCCATTTTAAATTCAATTTCTTGAATTTCTAAAGCTAGAAGAGTCAATTCCCTTTGCATTTCATCTATCTGGTTAGTCATTATTTTTTGTCACCTTCCCGTTTTTTATCATATATATAAAGGGCTATACCAATACCAAAGGTAAGGCTATATACAATAGTCCAACCTACTATTAGTGTTTCGTACATTGACTATTCCAATACCTTTCCTTATCCCACTGGGAACCATATCCTTTATACTCATCATATCTATCAACAGATTGCTTTGCATAAAGGTTTACAGCCAGTCCAAGTCCAAGCATTAAAATTATAAATACAATCATCTATCCCTCACATTCATGACCATAGGCAAACTCTTCTTCATCTAACATTTTGTCACATTCAAAACAAATGTCATAAAATAATTTACCTGTTTCTGGGTCTTGTAACATCTTTACGGCATCAATTTTAATCTTTGCCATTCTGTGTGCATTCTCTTGATATTTCATATTTTATCCTTAGTAATATTTATGGTTGATATTAGGTCTATTAATTATACTAGAGCTTCCATTATTTTGATAAATGCTGGGTAATAACCCATTGCAATAAAGTGATTGCTTTCTTCTTTTAATGCATGTCTTACATTAATATCGGTTAAGAAATCTTTCATTACATCTGATTGTAATTCCTCAAGCTTTGGACAAAGCTCTTCTTTTATGAACCAGTTGCCATATTCTTCCTTGTATTCAATAATGTCAAAATTACCGTTTTCATCAAAGTGTTTTTCCATCAATGAATACAGTTCTTCTAATCTAGAAAAGTTACGATCATGGATACTTTGTGCTATACCTAGCATAAATACACTTCTCACATCCATTTTCCAATCGGGATTAGACTGGGCAACAATATCAATAACTTCACTACTACTCACTGGTTTATCTTCAATTTCATAATCATAAAGATCAGGATCAATAATGTGACCTACTGCACATCTATTACCTGCTTCATTAAAATATGCACAACTTCCTATTTCTTCTTCTAATTCATCTGTCCATTCGCTTTGGTACATTTTATAAGCAGGTTTACCCTGTGCGATCAGCTTTTCTTTGATCTTTAGAAGAATATCTTTATCTGTTACCATTTTTATACCTTTGCTTTCTCTTTTACTAGGATACTGATAGCGTGATTTTTTCTTAAATAATCCTCAACCTCGGATAGATTAAATTGACTCTCATGAATATTGCAAACATGACCCTTATTATATCGGCTAAGAATAGTGGTACAATGCATATGAGCACATACTTTTGTATTCAACTTATCCCTATCAATATTCATTTCAGCAAGGAAAAGATTAACCCTGTTGATTTGCCTTTCTCTTCTGTTCTTGTTATATTCAGCAATAAGCTGAGGATCACCTTTTGCTTTTTGGTACTCAGCATTTATTCTTTTTTTCTTTGGCTTAGTCATTTCTCCATACCCCTTTTCCTTTTTGTGTTTTTCTAATTTTGTAATTAATTACCACAATAAAAACAATACCCACAGTATTTATACCTATGAGAAAATCATAAAATTTCATTGTATGTT
>JALRHN010000279.1 GCA_023259575.1 Candidatus Kapaibacterium sp.
ATTGAATATGGCTCTAAGAGTTTTTTAGTCTCACTAGTAAAATCTGATATTACTTTACAAAAGATTATTGCTTTAACAAAGAATGAGCAAGGTTTTATAGCTTTTAGTGATGCCACATATATTTTGATGTGGCAAGGAGAAAGAATTGATGATTTTGTTTTATTATTAAGGGATGCAACACAGTTTACAGATGCCGAAACAGACTATGCTATTTTGTCTTCAGATACAAGAACAACAATGGCTATATCAGCATTTCCAGGAGGCTTTAAAGGATATTATGGCAATAAAGGAGTATTAAAACATTCGCTCATAAAGCTCATTCCTGGCAATCAAATAGATTCTTTGGGCATAATTGATATAATATCAGATGGGAATATTCAATCGTGGAATCAGGATTCAATCGTTTTTTCTGGTCCGGGTGAATTTACAATTCTTATTGGAAAAAAAGTTAATAAAGTCAAAGAATCAGTTGATCAACTATCATCAATCTATTATTATCAACAAAAAATATACATTCATCAACTAGATCATGATGCACAATCAATTAGGATAGTTTCTTTACAGGGAAAAGAGATAAAAAGGGAAATACTTAATGACAAGAATAATGGACAATTTTTTATAAATGTATCCGATATTCCAATTGGATTTTATAATATACAAGTAATTGATATATATGGTTTTGTACAACAAAAAGGCTTGATTCTGGGATATTGAGTCAAGTTATACAAAAATTGAAAGATATTATTTGATTAAATAGGCAAAAAGCATAAAAAACTCAGTTTTGTAAACAGAACCTTTCGTATTTTTGCATGTTCAAATTGGGCTAATTGCCTCTTTTAACTTGTTAATTATTAGTATACACATATTATTCAGGAATCTATGAAACGGTTCTTACAGTTTTTTGCTTTGCTTATCTTGGTTTCTACCGCATCAGTTATAGCACAAGTAACCTATCCAGCTCCTTTTGATTTATCAACTGGACCATTTTCATTTACGAACTGGGCAAATACAAATCCTGCTGGTACATATCCATCAAATATGATATTCCATAGATATGATAAAGCAGATGGAAAATTATCAGACTCAGCATTTATCAATTATGCTTTGGCATATAATGCTGCTTCTGGTATTAAAGTAAATGGCCTAGCAGCTAATGGAGTTGAATTTGTAAATTCTTCTGCTACGCAATCTGTTGGTATGGCTGTTGTGGCACTAAAAACAACAAATAGAACTTCCATTAATGTTTCTTTTACAGCTGCATTAACTGCATGGAATGGAACTACTCCGGTTGCACCTAGACGTGAATGGGCAATTCGTTTACAGTATAGTACTGGGAATACATCGGCATCAGGTTGGACAGATGTATTAAGTGGAGGTGTTCCTGTTGAATTTACCACAGTTGGATTAAATGCTCCTTCTGCAGAACAAGTTAAAAGTGCAGTATTACCTTCAGCATGTGATAATCAGGCAATTGTCTATATAAGATTTAAATTTTATGATCTAGCAAATCCTGGTGGTGGCGGTTCTCGTCCGATGTGTCGTTTAGATGAAATTAATGTTACAAGTTCATCAGCAATTGCAACACCAACAAAACTTGCAATTACTTCTATTGTTCCTTCTACAGTATCATCCACAAGTACATTTAGTGCATCAGTTCAATCTCAAAGTGCAGCAAATTCACCTGCAAATGTATCCACAAATACT
>JALRHN010000027.1 GCA_023259575.1 Candidatus Kapaibacterium sp.
AAAAGTAAAAAGTATTTTAGCCATGATAGCTCCTGATATATTTAACAAATGTTTTAAACAATGTACATTCAAAAATAAGGGAAATGATTGAGTAGTTAATAAAACTATAATTTCTTTTTTAACTGAATAAGTGCTTCGAATGCTTGTAAAGGAGAAAGTGAATTGATATCGATATCTTGTAAAGCTCTCCTTATTGCATCATCACGAATTTCAAACATAGAAAACTGTGTTTCTGATTCTCTCAAATGTACATCTTGGATTTTTTTATCATATTCTATTGCATTCGTATTAATATAAACAGGAGATGAATTTTCTAAAGTAGAAAGTATACTGTTGGCCCTTGAAATGACGCTTGGGGGTAATCCAGCCATATGTGCAACATGAATTCCAAAAGAATGATCGCTAGTACCAGGTATTACTTTATGAGTAAATAGAAGGCTTTGCAGGACTTCTTTTACTTCAACTTTATAATTAACTGCTCGAGATAAATGTTCTGTTAAGCTAGTTAATTCATGATAATGAGTTGCAAAAAGTACTCTGGAATTCAGAATATCATGTACATATTCCGCAATGGCCCAGGCAATAGAAATTCCATCAAATGTTGCGGTGCCTCGTCCAACTTCATCTAACAGTAAAAGACTTTTCTCTGTTGCATTATTAAGAATATTAGCTGCTTCTTGCATTTCTACAAGAAATGTACTTTCGCCGGCAGAAATATTGTCTTGAGCGCCAACTCTTGTAAAAATACGATCCACAATACCAATAATTGCTGATTCAGCTGGTACATAGCATCCAATTTGAGCCATCAATACGATGAGTCCTACTTGGCGAAGATAGCAGGATTTACCTGCCATATTTGGACCAGTAATAATATGAATTCTTTGCTGTGCATCAAAAACGGTAGAATTTGAAACAAATGAATTACCAGGATGCAACATCCTTTCTACTACTGGATGTCTGCCTCCAACAATATGTAAATCATTATTTTCATTAAGTATTGGTTCAGAATACTTGTATTGTTTAGAAACACTTGCAAAACTATATAAGCAATCTATTTTTGATATTACTGAAGCTAGCGCTTGTATTTGTTCTGTGAATTCAATGACTTGAAGACGAAGTTCTAGAAATAGATTCTGTTCTAATTCGCTGATTTTATCGGATGCATTGACTATTTTTTCTTCAATATTTTTCAATTCTTCTGTGATGTATCGCTCTGCATTGGCTAAAGTTTGCCTACGTTCATATCTGTGTTCTGGAACTTTACTTTTGTGAGTATTGCTAATTTCAATATAATAACCAAATACGCCATTCGAGCTAATTTTTAGAGATGAAATTCCAGTTAGATCTCTTTCTCTTTGCATATATTCTTGTATCCAATTTTTACCAGAATACATTGCTTCTACATATTCATCTAAGATTGCAGAATAACCAGGATTAAATACATTGCCATTTCCGATAACTGCAGGGGCTTCTTCTTGCAAAGCTTTTTCGATCAGCTTTGTTAATTGGTCTAGAGGGATTAATTGATCAACTAATGATTTGAGAAATGGTGAAAGTTGGATTTTCCCAAATAATTCTTTCAGAAGCGGAATTATATCTAAACTTTTCTTTAAGGCATATATATCTCTAGGATTGCATCGTCCAGCACATACTTTGGCAATTAAACGCTCTAAATCCCCAATTTGTTTCAAGATATATTCGCATTCTTGAAGAATATTTCCTGAATTCACAAAGGATTTTACTGCAGAAAGCCTATCCTCGATGGACTGTAAAGATCTAAGAGGTCTACCAACCCACATTTTGAATAAACGGCTGCCCATAGGTGTTTTAGTGTGGTCTAGAATTGCCAATAAAGACCCATCTTTTGCCTGATCATTCATCGAAGATAATATTTCAAGATTTCTTCTTGTTGCATAATCCAAGGTCATAAATTCAGATGGATTAAATACAGATATCTTGCTTATCTGAAGTGCAACAGATTTTTGGGTGTCTTGAATATATTGTAACACTGCACCAGCTGCAATAATACCTGCATGCATATCTTGAATGCCAAAACCCTTTACATTTTTGGTATTAAAATGTTTTACTAAAACATCGTATGCGAATTGATATTCAAAAATCCAGTCTTCTAATTTTGTAATAGATGGATTAAATGGCAAGTCAGATATGTCATCTTGAAGCTCTCTATACAGTGATTTAGATATGATAATTTCAGCAGGAAGACATAATTCTAGTATATGAAATATATCTTTTTTAGCTATTTCGCAGGTGAAAAACTCTCCAGTAGAGATATCCGCACATGAAACTCCATATACCATAAAACCTGATTTATGAAATTGCACTGATATTGCTGCAACATATGTATTTCTTTTTGCGTCTAATAATCTATCATATAAGCCA
The DNA here is from genome assembly GCA_023259575.1 of Candidatus Kapaibacterium sp. Taxonomy (GTDB): domain Bacteria; phylum Bacteroidota; class Ignavibacteria; order Kapaibacteriales; family UBA961; genus UBA961. The sequence continues at coordinate 2,401 of JALRHN010000027.1, forward strand.
ATTCCGGGTGTAACTACTTCTACAATGTCTCTTTTTACAATCCCTTTTGCTTGTTTTGGGTCTTCCACTTGTTCGCAAACTGCAACTCTATATCCTGCTCTTACAAGCTTAGGAAGATAAGTATCCAATTGATGATGAGGAAAGCCTGCTAAAGGTACTTCGCCTGCATCACCATTATTTCTTTTAGTTAAAGTTATGCCGCAAACAGATGATGCAATCACTGCATCGTTTTCGAAGGTTTCAAAAAAATCACCCATCCTAAAAAGCATTACAGCATCAGGGTTTTTTGCCTTCATTTCTCTATATTGCCTCATCAGAGGCGTTTCTTTATCTTTCATAGCTTCGCTAAAAAGTCTTAATCTTATTTGTAATCAAACAATATATATGCAAATTCGTTAAAAAATGGGTTCGTTGATTATGGAAAAAAGATGGATGAGTTTTTTGAGTGTATTTGTGAAGGGATTAAGTAAAAAGTATGAATATTAGAACAATAATTGTATTTCTGAGTATAACTTTTAGTGTATTCTTTACGAACCACGATGCAAATGCTAAGAAAGTAAGTTTTGAGGGTTGGTTTGTTCAGCCTGATATCACAGGAATATTACCTATATGGGTAGAATTAGAGGTGTCTAATAATGGCAATATACAAGGGTGGTTTTGTTATAGAATAGATGGTGAAAAAACACTATTGCAGGGCACAGTAGATGAAGATGACTATAGTTTAAGTGTGCCGGGAACAAAAGGAAAATATAAAGAGATATTAACTTTTAGTAAAGATGCTGATTCTTTAACTGGGGAATGGAAAAAAGGAAATGAATATATGTCTGTAACATTATATGATGCTACTGAAGATCAAGAACAATTTATTCCTTTACAGATTAAAACAAATTTTTCAAAAATGACAAAAAAACACAGTGATTCTATCCTAGATATTGAATATTTAATGGTTAGAAAAGGCTTGGCATCTGTAAAAGTTTATCATTCTAGAGCATCAGGAACTCGGGATTGGGTATCATATCATACAATTGATTTACAAAAAAATAAGGAGATAAATCTTCTTGAATTTGTAGATGCAAATGCATTTAAAGCATTAAAAATTATTGCTGATAATTATGCAGAATTACAAGCTAGAGAGCAATTAGAATCATTAACTACAGAAGATATTATGGAAATGATACAATGTGGTTTTTCAGAAGAAGATGATTTTCACTTTGATGCTGTTGTTTTATATCCTCATAAAACGGGTATAACATTATATTATCAAGATTTATTTGGTTTAGACGAAGCCTGCTCGCCCTATATATTTCCTGTTGAATATGCAATACCATTAAAAGACTTCACATCATGTATAAAAAAGGGTTCATTATTATCTAGATTCTTTCATTGATACCTTTTGTATTAATGCAGCTTTAACAAGTAATAACATAATTGGGACCTCGATAAGTGGTCCAATTACAGCTGCAAAAGCTTGGCCAGATGAAATCCCAAACACTGCAATAGCTACCGCTATCGCTAATTCAAAATTATTTGAAGCTGCTGTAAATGAAAGTGTAGTTGTTTTCTCGTAATTTGTCCCCATCCATCTACTTAGGTACCAGCTAACAAAGAACATAATAATAAAGTATAATGTAAGTGGTAAAGCTATTATTAATACATCAAAGGGTAATGATATAATTGTTTCACCTTTAATACTAAACATTATAACAATAGTTAGTAATAAAGCAATGAGAGTTATTGGGCTAATTTTCGGAAGAAAAGTATGTTCATACCAATCATTTCCTTTATATGTAGTGAGTATTTTACGAGAAATAAACCCTGCGATTAATGGAATGCCAAGATATATCATCACACTAAATGCTATGTCAGAAATGCTAATTGCTATTACCGTGCTATTCATGCCTAAAAATGGTGGAAGCCAAGTAAGAAAAAACCATGCATATAGACTATAAAATAGTACTTGAAACACACTGTTAAATGCAACTAATCCGGCAGCATATTCTCTATTCCCACATGCTAAATCATTCCACACTATTACCATTGCTATACATCTAGCTAAGCCAATCATGATTAAGCCCTGAACATATTCAGGTTTTCCGGGTAAAAAGACTATTGCTAATATGAACATCAGAATTGGACCAATTATCCAGTTTTGAATTAAGGATAAAATCAAAACCTTGGTATCTTTAAATGATTCTCCAATAAGTTCATATTTAACTTTTGCAAGTGGAGGATACATCATTAATATAAGGCCTAAAGCCAATGGAATATTTGTTGTTCCGGCACTTAAACTTTGTATATAATTGGGTATAAATGGGAATACATATCCAGAGATAATTCCCAAAAACATGGCTAGGATTATCCATACGGTAAGATATTTATCTAAAAATTTCATTTCTTTTCCAATAACAAAGAGGGAATATGTTGAATGAATTCTTTTATCTCATCTCTTACTCGCCTGTATATTTCCAAGCCTAAGTGATCTGCAATATTTTTTGCCAAACTCGGTGGGTCATCAAAGGATTGATGAATATAGAGATGATTTCCTGGGATATATGGACATCGCTCTTTTGCTGAATCACATACAGTAATAATTATATCCCAGCTAATTTCAGGCAAATCACTAATCAATTTTGATTGTTGTTGCGATATATCTATTCCAGATTCCTGCATAACCAACACTGCATTTGGGTTAAGTCCATGTGCTTCAATTCCAGCTGAATAAACTGCATACTCATTACTTAATAGTGTTTTAGCCCAACCTTCTGCCATTTGTGAACGACAAGAATTGCCAGTGCACAGAAATAAGATATTGATCATAATGTAAAATCATATTGTTGTTTGATTGCAAAATCGAAAAAAATCAAATTTAAAAATGTAAAGAAATTGTAAAGTTATTTTATAATAACCATTAGGTATTTATGAAAGTAGTTATGAGTTTTAGAAGTAAGTAGTTAGAAATAGATGAGAAGTGCTATAATTTTTATGGTACTGTTGCATGGATTGTTCTTTTCATGTTGGCCTAACAAACTTTTTAAGAATTCTTTTTGCTTCTATCCGAGATTCATTAGATCTTTTTAGATTCCATAATTTCACTGTTTTTGTTCTTGTATCTTCTATATTTACAATTGGAAAAGGGTAATCAATTCCAAGAGTAAATGAATACATCGCCTCTTCTAATGGAGTTATAGACCAAGGCTTATGGATTAAATGCAATGGGAGTTTGCTTAATTCTGGACACCATTGTTTTATAAATTCTGCCTGTGGATCATGTTTTAAACTATTTGTTAGTGGATTATATGTCCTAATTGTATTAACTCCAGTAGAACCAGCTTGCATTTGAAATTGTGTATAATGAATTCCAGGTTCATAATCCAAAAACTGCTTAGCCAAATGATAAACACCAAGACGCCAATCTTGGAATAAATGATGTGAAAAAAAAGATACTAGCATAGCCCTTAATCGAAAATTAATCCAACCTGTTGCTTTAACACATCTCATTCCTGCATCAATTAGTGGATACCCAGTTCTTCCATCTTCCCATGCTTTGATAAAATTCTCATTTTTATCAGGCCAAATATGTTCAAAAGACTTATTTATACAGTGGGTTTCATAAGAACAATCAGTTTCGAATTTTTGAATAAAGTGGCAATGCCATTTTAATCTAGATTGAATATTTTTATGATTTCTGGTGTGTTGAATAGTTGTAGAATGATCTGCAATTTTTTGATAAACTTGCTTTATTGAAACATTCCCCCAAGATAAATAAGGAGATAATCGACTACATGAAATTCTACTTTTAAGTGGTTGTGAAATATATGTAGAATAATTCTGAATTCTCTTTTCAAGAAAACTTTTTAAATAGATCTGTGCATACTGTTCTCCAGCAGGTTGAAATTCTTTCGGATATGTTTTCATTTCTGAAAGTAGTGGTTCTGGAAATTGAAAATCATGTTTCCAATGTTCAATTTTACCTACTTTATAAGTATTATCTATTAATGGCATATTTGCCATCTTATACCAATCTTTATCCCAATCTTTCCTGTTTTTGATGCCACGTTTTATACCATCTCTCTGACATTGAACCCAATTAATATGATGTGTAACGAAGAGTTTATGTAAGATTAAATCAATATCATAAGTTAATTGAATTCCACTTTCTTGATAACTAAAAACATTTTTTACATCAAAACTGTTTGTCAATGTTTCAAAAACTTCATGTGATTGTCCATAACACATTGAAATTTTTCCAGAATATTGCTGTAAAGCTTTATTCATAGACAATAGACTATGAAACTGAAATTGGAGATGTCTGATAGAAGTATCAGGATAAGAAATGATATCGGGATCAAAAATATAGAGAATGATATATGGTAAAGAATCATTTTCTGCCATATACAATGGGGCATGATCTGTTAGGCGAAGATCCCTTTTTAGCCAGACTATATTTACAGGTTGTTTTTTCATTGCGTTTTAAAACGAAATTCCTTAGATAGAAATTCCATTTCAAGACAATCATGGAGTTTTACTGTAAGGGGTAATGGTTTTTAAACGAGTAATGATAAAAAAAAGCCCTGATTCAAAAAAGAATCAAGGCTAAAAGTATTGTAGCGGGGGCAGGACTTGAACCTACGACCTTCGGGTTATGAGCCCGACGAGCTACCAGCTGCTCTACCCCGCGATCAATGTGATTACAAACATAGTGTATTTATCTGAGTTAGACAAAACAAATTAGATATTCCTATAAGACTCTCTTTACAAGCTACATTTATTAAATACTTTGTATGCAGAGTTGTTACTCTTCAATCTCATTATTTAAGATATCTGAATTACCATTCCAAAGCATAAATCTTGCTAAAGCAATCTTCTTTTTTAGTTGTTCATCTTTGAATAATTGAAACATGCGATATTTTTTAACAGATTTTTCAATCTCTGTTTTCATATCGGGGTTTGCATCAATTTCCTTTTTTATCATGTCTCTAATTGATTTTTTCCATTCAATTAAAGAAGGTGCAGCCTCTTTGCCAATGATTAATAAAAGATTTTTATTGTTAGTTGCTATTGGTTTTAGCTGATTTAAAAGATTTTTATATGATTCTTTTAAAGGACTGATTCTTTTTTTCAACATCTCAGAGGTCTCATCATCTACGATTTCTTTTGCAGAAACTATATCTTTGGTAAGTTGAATTCTGGAAATTTTTAAAGCTGCTGCTTGTTCTCTTAAAGCATTAAGAGTAGAAAGATCATCTGTTGATAAGCCCTTGTCTAAAGTGGATTTCCACTCCAAAAGTTTAGGAAGCATATTCTGTTCAGCATATCCTTTTATTTGATCTTTAAGCCTATCTTTTGACAGTAATCTATAAGCTAGAAAACTCTGAGAAATTAATGCTACTACAATTGTTAAGATTATAATTGAATACTTTTTCATATTGGAAATCCTATTGATTTATTGGTTTTTTCATTCAATCATTCTGAATATGGTAAACGCTATTTGATCGGTTCAAGGGGTCTAAGAACAGAAATTCCAATACTACTTGCATTTCCAGACAAAAACATAGAAATCCTTTTATCTTTATAGACTCTTTTCTTTAAAGATGATGCATGCATAAATAATGCACGGCCTTTCTCATCTTTAAAAATCATACCTGTATGAGAATAATCAAGTCCTGCCTTATTGGTAGCGATAGCAATAATATCACCAGTTTTTAATTTATCTTCTATCCCTTTTACTTGGTCTGTGGGTATATACCAATGTTCTTGGGCATTAATTCTATTTTCGATTTCTGCAATTTTGGGTATTAAAGTTGGATCTTTAACAAGTGCTGGATAATATTGAGGATTAGCAGACATAAAGCCAACATGTAGATTAAATCTTTTTCCTCCAAGTTCCTTCGTCATATCTTTAATAACTTCTTTTTTTACATTGTTCATTATCCATTCAGAAGTATAGTGTAATCGTGATGCATAGCCATCTAATTCTCCATCACGATATCTTGTAAAAGTAACTTGTTCAAGGAGTTTTGGAAATAAAGAGTCATTATCGAGATTTTTATTATCCTTTTCTATTTTAAGGAGTCTGCTGATATTTAAAGAGTTTTCAAAAAATGTAACACAGTCTAAACCAGCTAAATCGACTGTACATTGTTCGGATTCTTTTTCTAAAGTGCCACCTATATATGGAATACCAATTAAATTTTCTCCAATTTTCCCCATACATTCACCAATAGGTAATTTATCTATACCATCTCTTCTTGCCCTGGCAATAAGATGATTAAACCTTTCTCCGGTACAAAGTTCATTGTCTATAGTATTATCTGCTACTTGTAATTGATTTCCAAGATGAATAGTCGGAGAAAAATTTATTACTATAAGAAAACTCAATAAGACTGTGTAAAATTTAGTTGAATTCATATGTATATACTTTTATTATTATTGATTTTAGGACATTTCATTTGTATTGCTTAAAATTGCAACCCGCTTATAAAACTGATTTTATATGTTTTAATTGTATTCTTACCCTTTAAAATATAATAGTTTCTCATATTATTAACTTTTTCACATAATAGGTAAAGTTAATTAGGGATTACATAAAATTGGATAGTAAACTTAAGCTCTACATGTGAATTTTAGCTATGTATGCCCATGAAAATAACAAAAAGAACCCGAATAGCCCTAATAGTTCTCATTACTATGCTTTTTGGAATTATTGCATTTATTAAAACTAATGATCGAAATAATCAAGAAGTAACTGAAACTCTGGCAAATACAAAGCCTGCAAATAAAATTGAAAAAGCGCAGATTATAAAAGAAGATTCTGATAAAATCTTAGCCCTTGCTGTTGATTCAATTCAAGAAGATCCAATATCATCTAATCTAGTAGATACAGTTATTGCTATTGCTGCACAGCCAGGAGAACCTGGCTATACTGTGCAGCCTATCAAAGAGAAAATTGTAAAAACAAATGCGAAGAGAATTAATATTGCCTTGATAGGTGTTGATGCAAGGCTTGGCACTCTCTCTAAAAGGGCGGATGCAAATCATATATTGTCAATCATTCCGGATAGTGGAATTATAGAAATAATTTCTATTCCAAGAGATACTCCTGCTGAAGCTGGTATGCCAGATTCATCTGGGCAGAACAAATTGACGATAGTGTATGCCACAAGGGGTATCAGTGGTTATTTAAAAGAAGCTGCTAAAATTGCTAATCTCAATAAAATTGATTTTTACATTGAACTGGGTTTTTCTCAAGCAATGGGTATCATTGAATTGCTTGGTCATCGTGATAGTAAATCAACATTGCAGGTTTTACGATCTAGAAAAGGATTGGGTGGAGATGATTATCAACGTTGTTTTAATCAAGGACAATATATTAGACAAATGATATTAAAACATTTTGATAAAGCTAATGGATTATTGGGTGAAATTTTAATACGTGGAGGGTTGGCACTTGTTCATTCTAATTTATCTGCTGATAATGTTAAATATATTGTTTCAGAGCTTGGTAAAAAGGGCTTTCCCAAAAGCCCAGACTGCATTACAGTTAGGGTGCGTCCACAATTAATGCAGAAGTTTAAAGTCTACAATTTTGCTGATTCAGCTACAGTAAAGCAATTAAAAACCAAGATAGAACGCTTCAATACCTTTATGTCAAAAAAGGATACATCCTATCGATCTTCTAAGCAAATTAATATATCTGATAAGCTTAATAATATTCTACTTACTGCAGCTGCCGATACAGCTAAAAGGCCTAAACAAGCTATTAATAAACTTCAGGCTTATTTTGATCAACATGCTTGGCTCCAGATTATGAATCAGCAAAGCAGGGAATCAATTAGATCCCGATTTGCCTCTATTTTATCTGTATCATATTGGAAATTAGGAAAGGGCGAGCAAGCTAAAAAAGTACTTGAAACAATTGAATTAGAAAAACAGTTGTTTAATGCTAGCCAGACAAATTAATCAGTAAAAGGAATTGATATGGTAGAGAAATCACAACAATTAATTGATATCATTATAAGCTATGAACACTTGATTCAAGAATCATTTGCGAATTATCAGAATGCACATTTTCCTGCTAGAAACCCAGAGTTTTTCTGTTTGGAATTATGTGGAGAAGCCGGTGAATTGGCAAATTTAGAAAAGAAATTATGGAAGGGAAAAGATATACCAATGCAAGCAGTAAAAGAAGAAATTGCAGACGTATTTATTTGTATCCATAACTATGCAAATGCAAGGGGCATAAACTTAGCAGAAGCCGTTTCTGAAAAACTTAAGAAAATTGAAGAAAAACGTTCTGATCATGAGCAATATGGAACAATTTATTAATGTATATAACAAACATTATAGGATTTTTTTTGTGAATCCGATAAGACACTGTAACTACATTGAACTCAAACTGTCTTTAAAACTGATAAAAACCTATGATATTGAAACTTTTTAATACCTATTTATTTAAGTATTATTAAGTAAATTGCATTAATCTCTAAAAAACACTGATAAAGTTTATTATTACATTATTTCAATACAATTTTTCTAAGGAAAGAAAATGAAACAATTGTTTCGATTTGCAGTAATTGCAATTGCTGCATGTACTTTGAATTTTCTTCAATTATCTGCTGACTCACCACGTATGGTAATTGTAGAAGAAGCAACAAATGCAAGTTGTGGTCCTTGTGCTCGCCAAAACCCAACATTTCAAGCATATCTTGATCAGCCTGAAGTTAAGCAAGTAGCCATTCCAATCAAATATCAAGCTTGGTTTCCTGGCAAAGATATTATGAATGCAGCAGATACAAATTTCCATAATTCACGTGTTCGTTATTATGGCATTCAAAATATTGGAGTGCCATGTGCAGCAGTAAATGGTTCTATTTTGTCTAAATCAAGTGATAGCTATTATGATGGCGCACCTTCTGATACAACAGCAATTAGTCAAGCTGTTGAGGCAATTAGAGGAACAACATCTCCTATTACAATTACTATTGAAGAGACCAGAAATGGTAATACAATGAATATTCAAGTAGTTGTAGCATCTTCACAAGCATTATCAGGTGCAAATAAATTACGCGTTGTCATCAATGAGCGCTTCCGTTATTATGCTAGTGCCGGTACAAATGGTGAAAAAGAATTCTATAATGTCGGTCGCAAAATGTTTCCAAATTTAGATGGTGAAGCATTAACAATTGCTGCTGGTACATCTAAGACATTCAATTACTCTTACACAATTCCTACAACTGGTCAATATGCTTTAGACCCAACAATGTTATATGTTGTTGCTTTTGTCCAAGACGAAGACTCTAAAGAAATTTTGCAAGCACGTAGCAATGCAAAGGAAGATGCAGTAGCAAATGTTTCTATTGAGCAACCATTCCTTTTAACTATACCTAGAAGTAGTAATCTTACTAAAGAAGTTAAGATTGTAAATGAAGGTAACACACCTACAGAAGTAACAGTATCTATCGATAAAGATGCATATCCATTGCCAACAGGTTGGACAGCAACAGTAGAGCCAAAAACAGTTACTGTTCCAGCTGGTGAATCAGTTGCAGTTAGCGTAACAGTTAATTCTCCGGCAGAAGCAGCTTATGCAGTTGTTGGTGTTAAAGCAGTAACTTCTTATGCTGATAAATTTAATCTTGCAGGTTTGAATGCTTTTGGTGTTTTGTCTGAAAATCCAAGAATTGTTACATATAGTGGTTTTACTAATTTTGGCGTTACAAACTATAGTTCTGGATTAGCAACCGGTGTAAAAAAAGATGCAGTAGTAATTCCATATAATCCTGGTATCATTCAAGAATACATGGACCAAATTGCTGGTGCAGATGTTCAAATCTTTCCAATTGGCCAAAATCCAGTAGAATATCCAGAATGGGCTGGTTCACCACTACCTTATATCAATGCTGCAATTGAAAATGGTAAAAAAGTTATGTTGATTGCTCCTAGAGCAATGAATTATGCTTTTGCTGATGTACAAGGTGATGCAAATGGTAATACTGTAGGTGCACAAGATTTCTTTTCTAATGCTGGCTTGGCTTATTCACAAACTAAAGTTCGCTTTAGTGGTAATACATTAAACACATTTACAGTTAAAGGTGTTGCTGGCGATCCAATAGGTAATAAGCTTAATAATAATGCTACAATTCAAGGCAATACTGCTGCAAGTATCAATAATACCAGTTATACATTATATACAGATGTATTTACTATTACAGATCCAACTATTGCAAAGCCTATCTTGTATTATGACAATGTAGCTGGTGATTTGGCTGGTGCACGTATGGAATTAAATAATACACGTATGGTATTTTTAACATTCGGATTAGAGTCATTAGGTGCAGCTACTGTTGCAAATGAAATTCTAAAGCGCTCTGTAGATTGGCTATTATCTGGTTCTGCTGCATCTGTTGATGAAGAAATAGCAGAAGGTTTTAATGCAGATTTATCTATGTCTATTAGCCCAAATCCATTAACTGAATCAGGTACAATTACTTATACAGTTAAAGGTTTATCAAGTCAATTTGTTACTGTAAGTTTAGTAGATGGTCTTGGACGTGAAGTTGCACAATTAGCTTCGGGACAACAAATTCCTGGAACATATAATGTAAACTTTGATGCTTCTCAAGTACCAGCTGGTGCTTATCGTATCATTACTCGTACAATGAATGGAAATGGTATTCAATTACCATTAATGATTGTACGATAATATTGGTTCAAACTTGAATTTTTATTGGGATTACCTTGATTGGTAATCCCATTTTTTTTTGTAGTTTGTTAATACTTATATAGTTCACAAATATTTTTGGAGAAATACAATATGAAAAGAGTTTTTACCCTTTTTATTTCAGTATGTGCATTGATAGTAATAAATGTTTTCAATGCAAATGCTCAAGCCCCAGTTAAAAGAGTTCTTTTAGAACAATATACTGGCGCATGGTGTGGATGGTGTGTAGATGGTAGTGTAGTAATGGAAGAATTACTTGAATTGTATCCCGACCAAATGATTGGTGTTAAGATACATCAAGGTGATGGAATGGAAGTAAAAAATACAGTAGGAACAAAAACAGTTTCTATTATGGATACTTTGGGTTCTTTTATTGCTGGCTATCCAAATGGAACAATAGACAGAGTAATGTTCAAAGGACAAACAAAGGTTGGTGTAAGCAGAAATCTTTGGAAATCTTATGTAGAACAACAAATGGCAAAGCCAGCGGATGTTGATGTCCAAATCAAAAATGTCTCTTTTGATAAAGCTACAAGAAAAATTACTGCAGATTTAGAAGCAACATTTGTAAAAGCTGCATCAGGTGATATTCGTGTAAATTTGATGGTTATAGAGGATAATGTTACTGGAACAGGCGCAGCTTATGACCAATCAAATTATATTAGTAATAATCCAAGTTTTGTTGGACATCCTTATTACAATAAACCCGCAAAAATTGAAGGCTATGAGCATAGATCTGTAGTTCGTTCTTTCTTAGGTGGTGTATGGGGAATGAAGGGAATTATTCCTGCGGTAGCAGCAACAGCTACACCATATAAAACAACGTTTACTTATACTTTACCAGAAGGCTATAATGAAAATAATATAACTCTTGTTGGTGTAGTTCAAAAATATGGAACTGCCTCTACAGCAAAAGAAGTATTAAATGCAAATGAAGTAGGTTTAGTAAAATCTATAGCAAAAACAGAAACAGTTCTTCCTAATCCATATTTAAGTATAGCTAAAAATAATGAAGGAAATTCTGCTATTACAGTGAAAAATCTAAGCTCAGCTTCAGCTACTGTAAGATTAGAAATTGATACAGAAAATTCAATCATTCCAGAAGGCTGGTCAGCTTCATTAGAACCGTCAGAAGTTAAGTTAGATGCTGGTGGAAATGCTTCTGCAAGTGTAAAAATTAAAACAAATGACAAGCAAGGTTATGCTAAAGTAATGGTGAAAGCTATTACAGAAGGCGATAATGTATTTGCTAGAACAAGTAAAGGAATTGTTTATAATGTTACACCAGGCATGAAATATGCAATTTATGGCAAACATGAAAGGTTATCATTAAATTATGGACAATATCTAGCATATAAAGGGCAAGAATTTATTGACAAAACAATAAATCTTCCTATTGACGCAGATTTAGCAAAAGCATATCCTCCTTCACAATTTGATTTAGCATTAGTTGCTGTAGATTTTGGTAGTAGAGGTTCTTTAGGTGGAGATGCAGAATTTATTAATTCTCTAAAAGCAATGCTTGATGCTGGTGGGAAAGTGATGATAGCATCTGGATTAGAATTGTATTTTGGATTACAATCTTCAAGTGCTCAGTCTACAAAAGACTTTTTCCAAAAGACAATTGGTGTAAGTTTAAAGAATACACAACCAACTCAAAGATTTACTTCTGATGCACAAACAGGTGCGATTACTGCAGTAAATCCTTTCGGATTTGCAGGTGTTACAGGTGATTATATTTCTGATGGAATTGATACTGAACTCAATAAAGATGTTGAGCCAGATATTATGCCATTCATCTATTATACAGATGCTATGAAATTAAGTACTGGTAGTACAGCTATTCCTATTTTCTCATTTGATGGTGACCCAACTAATATCGGTGGCGTACGTTGGGAAAACGGTAATGCTCGTTTAGTTCTTTATACATTTGATATGGATGGTATGCAAAATCCAAATATCAGAGAAACTATTATGCGCAGAACAATTAACTGGTTGTTATTAGGTGCAATGGATGTTAAAGAGCAAGAAAATGAGCAATTATCTGTTAATGCAATGCCTAATCCATTCTCAACTCATACTAAAGTTCAGTATACAGTAAAAGGAAATACTTCAGAAGTTGTTTCAATGAAAATGTATGATGTATACGGTAATGAAGTGTATAACACAGGGAATGTTCACGCAGAGCCAGGAACTCATGCATATACTATTAATGCACAAGGCCTATCAACAGGTTCTTATAGATTAGTTATTACATCTCAAACAGGTAATGCTATTCAAATGCCATTAATGATAGTAAAATAATGTTTGTTTAGAAACAAATTGTTAAGAATAAGCCGATATTTTGAAAGAAATATCGGCTTTTCTTTTTTTAGATTTTGTAAAAAAAGTAAAGAATAGAAAGAGGTTTTGTATTTTTGCTTACAATCTTGAAAAAGGATTCAATTACACTTATTAATAAGTATTTGATATGACACAAGAAATCAAATTTTCACAAGAAGAATTAGCCGAAATTGAACGTCTAAAAGCACAATATCCAGAATCTAAAGCAGCAATTATGCCTGTACTTTGGATGGCCCAACATAAATTTGGTTGGTTATCAGAAGACGTTATGAGAGAAGTTGGAAATATTATGAATCTTCCATTTTCTCATGTAAAAGGTGTAGCAACCTTCTACACTATGTATTTTAAAAAACCCATGGGAACATTACATGTTCAGGTATGTACAAATGTATCGTGCATGCTAAGAGGTGGAGAAGAAATATATCATCAATTGTGTGAGAAATATGGCATTGGACATAATGAAAGAACAGAAGATGGTAAGATATCACTAGAGGAAGTAGAATGTATGGGCGCATGCGGTGGTGCACCAATGATAGCAATAAATGAAGATTTTCATGAAAATGTTACTTTGAAAGATGTATTGACCTTAATTGAACGTGCAGCTTAATCTTATGAAATCTATATTGACATATATACCAATAAAAACACATCATATACTATTGATTATGTGTACAGTTTTTATTTCTAGTGTATTGTCTAATTATTCTTTGCCAATTCACTTAATGCTGTATCCTCAACATGTAATACAAGACTTTGAATGGTGGCGATTATTTACCCATGTTGTGGCAGTAAATGATTGGTCATTAGCATTAACATCATTATTGGTAATCATGTGGATAGGTACAGAAATAGAATCTTTCACCCATAGATCTCTTTTTTCAATTGGCCTAATCTCAAGTGCATTTGTATATGGATTACTATATTCACTATTGCCTATAAATAGTCCTTCAATGGGAGCTGGGCTTTTTTCTATCTTATATTGTTCTTCATTATGCCTTACATTATTGAAAAATGAAGGTGTTACATTAGGAGCATTTAAAAAGATAAAATTAACAATAGCTTCTACATTGATTATTGGATTGTCAATAGTTTATCTTACGGTAGGTTTTTTTTCAGTAGAAGTCGATTTTGTATATAAAGCTTCTATCGAAATAGGATTTGGATTACTAAGTGGTGGTGTAGTAGGATTGTATTGGAACTGGAAGAATAAAAAGCATATATCAACTTTATCATCTCAGAAGAAAAAAATATTGGCACATTCTGAATTGAATGTTCCGGTAAAAGCAAAGCAAATGATAAGTGATACATATATTTCTATTCAAGAAGTTTCTATGTCATCTTCACAGCATATCAATGCAGAAGAAGATACTGTTGAATCTATGGATGACACTGAAAAACTTAATTATATATTAGAAAAGATTCATGTAGAAAGCATTGAATCCCTAACTCAAGAAGAAATTAACTTTCTAAAGAAATATTCTGAATCTTAATTTATTTAATGAATTTTATCTTTAATACAATGTCTAATCAAGTTAAAGTTTCAATAGGCGGAAAAGAATTCACACTGAGAGGTGAAAATGAATTCAAAATTAAGCACTGTGCACAAGAAGTTGACCAACAATTGAAAACATTGCAAGGTACACTTACTGATCAATCAACGCAAACATTGTCATTAGTTGCAGCGCTTAACTTAGCAGAACAAAAGTTTGAATTACAAGAACATGTATATCAAGCACAGAATAGATTGATATCTGAAATCGAAAAAATGACAGCATTTATTAATCAGAGTATACAATCCTAAAATATTATATATACTGATTTTGACATATGCCGCCTCATACTTTTATGTTACACGTCATTAAAAAGAACTTATAAATGAAATCATAGGGATCAGACTCTTTATATAAATTACAGGCCTCGCCGATACTTATCGGAATTTTCGTATTCAATAGAATACAACTGAAAGTTCAGTGGAAGTAAAATATATAAAGGATGAAACCCACCGTGTGTGAAGAGAGTTCTTTCGTCTCGTCTTCGGCATGCATCGAAAGATGCCCAGAAAAGTATGAAGCGGTTTTTTAAAAAAAACATTTACTATATATTATCCTGTTATATGCATAGCATATGAAGGATGCTTTAAAAAACGCAAGGGCGTTACAATGACTTAAGAGTAAGGATACATTAATTTATGAGTGAAATAGAAATTATCGCATTAAGTATCGTTGGTTTTGCTGTAGGATTTGCTCTGGCATATTTTGCTGGAAATAAAATGGCAAAATCAAAGATTGAAGAAGCCGAAGAAAGAAAAAAACTTCTTCTTGAAGATGCAGCTAAAGAAGCAGCGGCATTAAAAAAAGAAAAGCTTTTAGAGGTTAAAGAAGAATGGCACAAGAACAGACAAGAATTTGAAGCAGAAACTCAAGACAGAAGAAACAAAATAA
>JALRHN010000280.1 GCA_023259575.1 Candidatus Kapaibacterium sp.
ACGTTCTTTCAAACTGACCGGTTCCTCCTTGATTGATACGGAAATACGTTGATAATTCCATTGGACAACGTATTCCTTTTGGTATATAACAAAAAGATCCATCACTAAATACAGCTGAATTTAAAGCTGTATAATAGTTATCTCCCATTGGAACTACTGATCCTAAATGTTTACGTACCAATTCAGGATATTCTTGAATTGCATCACTCATGGAACAAAATATGACACCTATAGATAATAGCTTTTCTCTAAAAGTTGTAGCTACAGATACACTATCTAACACTGCATCAACTGCAATTCCACTTAATCTCTCTTGTTCAACTAAAGATATTCCTAGTTTTTCGAAAGTCTTTCTTAGTTCTGGGTCTATTTCATCTAATGATTTCGGTGCTTCTTTTTGCTTTGGCTCTGCATAATAACTTATATCATTAAAATCTATAGTAGGATATGTTACATTAGACCATTTTGGTTCTTTTAGTGTTAGCCAATGAGCATATGCTTTTAATCTCCACTCTAACATCCATAATGGTTCATTTTTTTTTGCAGAAATCATTCTAACAATTTCTTCATTTAGTCCTCTTGGTGCAATCTCTTGATCTATATCAGAAATAAATCCATATTTATATTCTCCAGTAACTATATCATCAACTACCTGCATTCCATTATCCATATATATTGTTCTCCATGAAGAATCTTAAAACAGTAACTCAACTTCATATGACTGAATTTGAGATGTATTCAATAAAAAATCTTTAATTGTGATAGAAGTAAATAATTCATCCATTTTTTGCTGAATAGTCAACATTGGATGTCTTATGGTACAGTGATTAACAGTTTGGCAAGCACATGAACTTTCAATATTTTCATTATGATTATGAGAACATTCAACAATATTTGTTGAATTTCCTTCTATAGATCTAATAACTTTATCAAGTGTGATAGATTCTGGCTTTTCCTGTAAAATATATCCACCTTGAACTCCTTGAACAGACCTAATTATCTTTGACTTAGATAATAGACCTAATACTTTAGCAAGTAATTCAAATGATATTCCATGTGAATCAGAAATCTCTTTTGCAGACACTAAAGTTCCATTACTTAAAGCAATATGCTGTAATGCTAATAAAGCATATTCAGTCTTTTTTGTTAATCGTAACATATAACATCACCTTTTGTGTAAAGGTTCATAGAATCATACAAATATAAGACTTATTTAGTCGGATATTGAAAGAAACTATTCTTATATCAAGTATTTTGTATGAATATACTATGTATGGAGTATTTTAAGGTGGAAAGATTTTCTTGGGGATAGCTTAAAGCTAATTGCTAAACATACTTATATCGTAGAAAAATATTATCTGTTATTCTCTACTTACTTAATGTGTTAAATATGTTTGATTACGTATCAATTTAAATCATAATAGATAGAATCACCATTATCTATATATATATTCTTATCATCTTGAATTGCATGTAAAATACCATTATTGGCTATACTATCAACAATAGCAGAATCTCCTGTTTGCACTATTGTGATTATTTTTCCAATGATTTGTAATGAGTCACACCACAAAGAATATATATATTGTTCATCATATCCTAAATATGCAAAAAGATTTGATAGAATTGAAGATTGTAATGATTGTATGTCTATATGATAATCGTCATC
>JALRHN010000281.1 GCA_023259575.1 Candidatus Kapaibacterium sp.
AGTAATGCCAATTCAAGGAATACATGGGCCATATCTTCAATGGGCAAAAGAACAAGTATTAAAGGATTAATAATAAGAATTCAAGGGGGATTATGAATAATCAAGATCTAAAAACAATAGAATATGCCAATAAATCTGCTAGTGAGAATTTGACAATCAGAGAATGGCGTCAGGACGATAAACCTCGAGAAAGACTTCAATTATTTGGAGCACAGTGTTTGAGTGATAGTGAATTATTGGCAATATTAATAAATACTGGCATGCAGAATTTTTCTGCTTTAGATATTGCTCGGTCTATGTTAAAAACATTTACTACTTTATCAGATCTAGGATCTCGATCGGTTAAAGAAATGTGCACCATAAAAGGCATAGGAATGGCTAAAGCTATTGGATTAGCTGCTGCTTTTGAATTAGGAAGAAGATATCAACAAGAAGAATTTAATCCATCGCATATATTACACACTCCACATGATGTAGCTAAATTTTTTATTCCAAGAATGAGAGGTGCTAGAACAGAAAGTTTTTACATTGCGATGTTGAATACGGCGAATATTGTGATTTCAATAAAAAAGATCAGTGAAGGTTCTTTAAATTCGAGTGTTGTACATCCACGAGAAGTATTTAGAATTGCAGTTATCGAAAGTGCTGCTTCGATAATTGCATTACATAATCATCCTTCTGGAAACACAGAACCTAGCAAAGAAGACATTTCGCTTACCAAGCAAATCGCATTAGCAGGAACAATGATGTCGATACAATTACTTGATCATATCATTATTGCTGGTGAAACATTTACTAGTTTGCGAGAAAGAGGATATTTAGAATAAGGATTCATATTATGGCATTTAGCATTGTAGATACATATTTACATGGTATCATCATTATTAAACCAGATAAATATGGTGATGAACGTGGTTTTTTTATGGAATCATATAGAGAAGATTATTTTAAAGAACTTGGAATTCCAACTAATTTTAGACAAGAAAATCATTCTAAATCATGTAAAAATGTATTGAGAGGTTTACATTTTCAATGGGATGAACCAATGGGAAAACTATTGAGAGTCATTTCAGGAAAAATCATATTAGCAGAAGTTGATATAAGACACAATTCACCTAGTTTAGGTAAATCAATTATGGTAGAGCTATCGGCCGAGAATGCATATATGGCATGGATTCCACCTGGTTTTGCCAATGGCTTTTTATGTTTAGAAGATGATACACAAGTTGTCTATAAATGCACATCAATATATAATCCTAAAGCTGAATCTGGCATTTATTGGAATGATCCATCTTTATCTTTACAATGGGATCTCTATCTTAATGGTAATCAACCAATTATATCAGAAAAAGATCAAAAGGCTCAACTATTGCAAGATTGGTTGCAAAAACCAGAATCATTACTGTTTTGATCATCACAAAAGATTTTATTTTGTGAGTTCACGAATAAACCATATTTTCGCCATCTGTTTTATATGAAACACCAATTGGTTAGGTAGCTCAGTTGGTAGAGCAGCGGACTGAAAATCCGCGTGTCGGGGGTTCAATTCCCTCTCTGGCCACCACTTTCAAGATTAGCGGCGCTCCTTATGGGGCGCCGTTTTTGATTTTGGGGGGAGGGGGAGAGGGCTCGCGGTCTCCTG
>JALRHN010000282.1 GCA_023259575.1 Candidatus Kapaibacterium sp.
GTTGGTATGCCATAATCTCCATCACCAGCTAATTGACATCCAATTCTGCCAATTCCATAGGCTATCATTAATGATGGGGCAGCTGCATCTGCTGTTCTAAGAAAAGGAATTGTATTTTTTCTTAGATATATGGCAATCAATCCAATAGCCATAATTAATCCGCCAAAAAATGTTAATCCTTCTCCGCTAAACAATGCACCTAAAGGATCGGCAATGAAATGTTGAGGATTTTCTAATAAATGGAAGGTTTTTGCACCAAAAATGCCACCAATCAAACCTAATAAAGTTATGGTTGAACTTAAGGCATCTGCATTTACAAATTTTTTTCGATGTAATTCTTTTGTAAAAAGATAATTGGCAATAATGAATGCCAAAGCAACCATTAGTCCAAAACTATAGATTGCTATTGGCCCGATTTGTAATAATTTGGGATACATGAAAAAGCCCCACTTTGCTATTATTGGATATATGAAACAAAGATATATTGCAATGACTTGTGCAATAATAATGTTTTCACAATCAATACCGGATTATTTAGATGGTATCTCTACATAATAAGCACCTGATTTTGGTGCAGGTAATGAGCGTTTTAATATCCATGGATTAAGAATTTTAACGTCTTTATACGTTGTTCCATGTTGCAATGCCCACTGTGTTAAGTCTGAAATACCAGAAGTACACTTAACAGATACTGTTTTCTCTGGATGATATTGATCATTTGTTTCTAAGTTTAGACCATACTTTTCAGAATGAGCCATTAACTCTTTAATAATAGCAATTCTTAATACATATCTAGACGTTTCTTCATTAAGAAATAGATCATAAAAAGTTTCAGTTTTTTGAAAATCCATATTCTCTTTAACGCTTCCATGTCCCATATTATATCCAGCTGCTGCTAAAGACCAACTTTTTGAATATGAATATCCTGAACGTAAATACGCTATTGCAGCACGAGTACTTTTTTCAATATGACGTCTTTCATCAATATAATCATCTACTTGTAATCCCATGCTTTTTGCAGTAGGAGCCATAAATTGCCAAACTCCAATTGCATCTTTAGGGGATCTTGCCATAAATAAAGCGCTTTCTGCAACAGCTAAAAATTTAAGATCATCTGGAGCATTCTCTTCTTTTAAAATTTTTTCAAACATTGGGAAAAAACGTCCAGCCCTTTTGATATACAGTATTAATTGTCCTGGACTTTGAAGATTTAAATAGAATTCTCTTTCTGCTCTTTCTCTTACTTCAGGGATTTCTAATGGTACTTTCTCTCCACAAAATGTAAGTTCATCTGGTAATTTTAATGAAGATAAGTATGCTAAATAATTTCCCTTTAAGTTCGAAGGTGTTTCATCATTAGATGGCTGCTTTGCATTACATGCTATGAGTGAAAATATACATGTACTTGCTATAAGAAATGGGATATACAATGGGTTTTGGATTATTTTTATCATAAAGTTGTTAGGTGAATAACAGATGAACAAATTTCTGTTTCGGATATATCATTAGTGGCAATTATTGTGCCACCTCCCATGTTTTTATGTCTATTGATAAGCTCATATATAGCTTCTGTACCTTTGCTATCAAAATTAGCAGTCGGCTCATCTAATAGAACTATTAATGGTTTTCTTAAAAAGGCGAG
>JALRHN010000283.1 GCA_023259575.1 Candidatus Kapaibacterium sp.
AAATAATAAGCGGTTTACTTTCATTTCCAGCAAAGAGTGAATCTGATACAGTAAAAAGATAATTAGATGCTTGTAAGATTGCATCCTTTAAGATTAGAGTTCTTGGGCATTTTTCAAAACGTTCATTAATCAAACCGAATTCGGTTGCGAATAGATACAGTAATCCTGCTGTTGCTCTGATTACATAAGGAAATGTAATATCACGAATTGCCAATAAGTCTTCTTCTTTATGAGCATATCCACTTACATCTGGATTTCCTGCATAAAAAAATGATTCAACAGGACCTTTCAGTATTGCATTTCTTTCGGAAGTTAAAATATCATCTATTTCACCAATATGTTGATAATTATCATCACCATTACTTCTATTACTAGCAAAATGATCAGCAATTTGAGCGGTAGTATAGAATAAAAACCAATATGGATTTTGATCTGCTGGATAACACCAAGGATTGACAATACTTCCTTTTTCGGAGAAAATTTTTTCTGCATTCCAGAATTCGACTCTTTCTTTTGCTGAACTAATATTTTTATCTTCATCGATACACGGAGACATTTTATTCCCATCCCATTCTTTATAGTTCATTGCATCTTCATATGGATCGTGCCAAAGTCCGTGTTCATCACAATGAACATGTGCAGGAATACTCATATCACCCAATAAATGACAAACCCTGCCAATAAATTGATAAATAATATCCTTTTTTCTGTTTTGTAAAACAGTATCACCATATTGAAAAAAATCATGGTACCAATCCGATAGGGAATAACCAAAATATACTGGACTCATTATCGATTGTCCTTTACAAGTAAAGAAAGCATAATCAGTGATTTTAGGCCTATATTCTTTAATTCCTAAATAAATAATTGCTTTTTTATATGCCATTAAATCTGTGTCTATATAAAAATCCAGATTATGAGCCATTGAACAGACAGAAAAATCCCACCATGAATAAGGCCATGGATTATGATTCAAAGCCAATCGAAAGGATTCATTATACTGTGGATTCTTTGAGTCTGGATCCCAAAAATGATTGATACTTGTTAAAGATCCTTTACCTAATCCAAGGAAAATATCTTTTTCATGCATAAATCGAATTGGGTCTTGTATATCTTCACTCCAGGCGCCACCTGCCACAGTACTATACTGCCAGTGAAAATCAGCAAGCTTGTCGAATTCTCCCTCGGTGCATAAACCATTATTTCCCAAGATATGTTTATCAAATTCTGGAATAGATGTTCCTAAATGATGGATTAATAATGAATAAGCTTCTTTAATAATATATTGATGTGTGGGTTCTTTATGTGCATAAAGTGGGCTACAAAATGTAATGATCAAAAGTACCCTTTTAATTTTATTCATAGCATTCCCCTTATTGAATAATGGTAAAAACAGAAGTAGTAATTGAATTGTCATGATGTATTATACATGTATATTGTCCGGCAGATATTGCTTTTGAATAATTCCATATAATGGTTTGATGTCCTTGATTATACCATCCCTCCGCAAATGATGCAATTTTCCTGCCTTTTAGATCAATGATTTCTATAGAGATAAGTCCCTCTTTTTTTACTATAAAATCGATACTAATTTCTTGTTGATTACTTGGATTTGGAAATAGC
>JALRHN010000284.1 GCA_023259575.1 Candidatus Kapaibacterium sp.
AATCATCAACATTTAATTCACCATCTATACCTCTAACTATGCCTGGTCCTAAAGAAAAGAATGATCTTTGCTTACCGAATACCCCTGTTAATTGCAAACCTTTTACCATCGATACTTTAGCACGAATACCATCTAATGCATTATCTAAACCTAGACCTCTTTCTTCATAGGTTCTTAAAATCATTCCATTACCAAATTGTTCATAGAAATTGCCAATAGTTATATCATAATCATCATTTGTATAACGAGCATATCTATAACCAATTCCATTATTTCCTTCTTTTCCTCCCCAATTAGGAGAAAATCCTAATATTTCTTTCATATACGCTTCATATCTTATGCCAGCACTAAAATTTCCCCTTGTAAAATTAATATTCATAAAAGAATTTGAACGTAATTTTTCAGGTACAAATTGTGCTCCAATAAGCGAATCTTTGGTATACGACTGAACATCAACTTGAAAATTACCACCCAAAGTACTATTGTCAGAATTCTGAGCATATAGACAAAATTGTAGGGTAGTTACACAGATAAGTGATAAAAAGGAAGTAAAAAGTCTTTTCATAATCATATTGGGAAAGTAAAAACAATAGCTTTTAGAAAGCAATAATAAAAAGCTTTCATGCTGCATATGAAAGCTTTTTATAAAAACTAATCATTTAGTGTTCTTTAACTGGTTGTCCTGCAACAACTTGTTTAATAACTTCATATAATTTTTCTTCATCGCCAGGTGCATAAGAATTATGCTGCCATACCACTTTGCCATTTCCATCTATAAGGAATGCATGCGGAACATTATTAACATTCATGGCTCTTTTTAAGTCACCATTTTCATCAAGATACACTTCATATTCCCAACGTTTACCATTAATAAATGGTGCTACTTTTGCAGAATTACGTACATCATCAACAGAAACAGCTACAACTTTTACGCCTGTAGCTTCTCTCCACTCATCATATACATTACTAATATTTGTTAATTCTTGAATACAAGGTTTGCACCATGTAGCCCAAAAGTTTAACAGGATAGGTTTTCCATTATTTGTGATTGAGCTAGCATTAATTTTTTCTCCTTTGATATTTTTTATCGAGGCAGAAGGAATCACTGCTTTTGTAGAATCAGATTCTTGAGCTTGAATTGATGATAAAGAACACATCATCAATAATGAAATGAATAATAAGAAGGATTTCATGGTGAATTCCAATAATTACAAATATTTACTAGGCAATCTACTGTATAATAAATTTATAAATATGATCTTTTTTATTACTTTTACAGTATTGTACTGCCTAAATTAAAAAAAATCTTGTACTAATGTTATGTATTATGTAGATTCTGCGTGATTACAAGATAATTTTATACTTATACTCTGCAAATTTATGAAATCTTATTCCAAATATTTTCTAATTACATTATTCATTTCATCTTTGATTTTAAGTTTCACACTTAATGAATCTTTTGGACAAAGTATTGAGCTTTTTGAATATCCAACCGAACCTGTTCTTTTCTCTTCTATTGAAGATATTGCTGATATTCATTGCAAAGTAAAAAATACTAGTACACA
>JALRHN010000285.1 GCA_023259575.1 Candidatus Kapaibacterium sp.
AGAAATATATTCTAATGCTTGTATATCACCAATACCAGTAAAACTATTACCACTAGTACGATTAGCTTTTCTATATGATGCTTTAAATATAAAATCAAAATTTAGTTCTTTTGCAATAGGATTGAGGGTTTCAGCAATTTCTTGCAATAATTCTTTTGATTCAGCTAGGCAAGGTCCTGCAATTAATTTAAATCTCTTGTTCACGTATACATCACTTATAATAATGCTTCTAAATCTGTTTCATTATCTAATAATACTTCTCTTCCTTTAGAGCCATCAAAAGAGCCAACAATACCAGCAGCTTCTAATTCATCCATTATTCTAGCTGCTCTGGCATATCCTACTTTTAATCTTCTTTGTAATAAAGATACAGAACCTTGTTGATGTCTAATTACAGTTCTTGCCGCTTCTTCAAATAATTCATCTCTCGAATCATCTATCAAACTACTGCCACCAGTTGTTTTTTCAATAGAAGTTGGTAACATATATGGTTTAGAATAACCTTGTTGATTTGCTATATGCATACATATATTTTCAACTTCATCAGTAGATAAGAATGAATTTTGAATTCGTATTGGTTTTGGTGAACCACCTGGTAAAAATAACATATCACCATTACCTAATAATTGATCTGCTCCTGCGCCATCAATAATAGTTCTTGAATCTATTTTAGATGCTACCTGATACGAAATTCTAGCTGGAAAATTAGCTTTAATAAGGCCTGTAATAACATCTACAGATGGCCTTTGAGTTGCTACTATCATATGGATACCGACAGCCCTTGCTAATTGAGCTAATCTAATGATTGGTTCTTCTACTTCTCTTCCAGCTGTTAACATTAAATCGGCTAATTCATCAATAACACATACAATATAAGGCATAGGTGAATGTTCAGTTCCACTATCTTTATATTTCCCATCTTTTACTTTTTGATTATAATCAACAATATTTCTTTGTCCAACTTTTGCTAATATTTCATATCGGTTCATCATTTCAACGCATAATGATTTAAGTACAGCTACAGCATTCTGCGGTGTTGTTATAATCTGTTCATCTGTATCTGGAGACAAAGCGAGAAAATGATTTTTTAATAATCCATAATATGTCATCTCTACTTTTTTGGGATCTATGATTACAAATTTCAAATCTTTAGGATGCATCTTATATAATAAAGAACAAATAACTGTATTTATTCCTACGCTTTTTCCTGCCCCAGTTGAACCAGCAATTAATAAATGCGGCATCTTGGATAAATCGGCACAGTATACTTCACCTGAAATTGTTTTGCCAAGAGCTAAAGATAACCGATGTTCTGAATCATGAAACTTAGAAGATTTAATGATACTACTAAATAAAACAAGAGATGGTTTATGATTTGGAATCTCGATTGCAACTGTACCTCTTCCTGGGACTGGAGCAATAATCCTAATTCCACGGGCTTTAAGAGCTAAAGCTATATCATCCGACAGATTCTCTATTTGAGATATCTTGATTCCTGCCGCAGGAACAAATTCATATTGTGTAACTACAGGGCCAGGCGTTACCGTTAAGTCCTGAAT
>JALRHN010000286.1:0-1248 GCA_023259575.1 Candidatus Kapaibacterium sp.
TGGCGGATTCATTGTCCAAGAATTACCTAAAGCCGCAATATTAAGCCCACAATATATATGGATGAATCAAGCATGGCATCCAGAAGCAGATTATTATACACAATCCTATGATTCTGTTTTTACATCTATTCTCCATTATTCACCTGGCTTAAATGTCTTACGTTTTTCTCCACAAGCTGGTTTACGAATTAATAGTACTGGATTAGCCTCTTTTTTTAGACAATTTTTATTAGATCCAGCGATGCAGGCTTTAAGAACTAAGATGTTTACTTCATCTTGGAAAGAAAAACACAATAATAATGCTGGACAATTTGATAATTTGTTCAAAGAATGGGGTTTGGCTTGCCATATTATTCAAACGAAGCAAGGGCCATTTATTAAGGATTTTCCTTGGATAGGACATATTGGCAGAGCAAATGGTGCTTATACAATAGTGTATATGAGTCCTTTGCATAAAAAAGGAATCATAATACTTATTAATGGGATGAAATATCAACCTAAAGGTGATATGGGCTTTGCTGAAATCGAAAAAGAAATAATAAAAAGTATTCTTTCTGAATAAAAGAGGTATATATGAGAATGATAATTGTATGCTTATTCATATTGTTTGCAATTGCAGATGATATATCTGCTCAAATTATGCGTATGGGACAATCCCCATCTGGAAATATCATATTAACAATGGATAAGAATAGGATTAGAAGAGGGAATTCACCTTCTGGTGAGATAGTAATGACCATTGACGGTGAGCGTATCAGAAAAGGAAATTCACCATCCGGAACTATCATTGCAACTGTTGTTGGTAATTTTGTTAGACAAGGCAATTCATCTGCAGGAAAAATATTAGCCTTTATTGATGGCAATAAAGTTAGAAAAGGAAATTCTCCTTCTGGAACCATTATAGCCACCACAAATGGCGGAAGAATGAGTGGTGCAGCCGCAGCTGTGTATTTATTGTTGATGTAGAAAAACTCTGGGATTTTGAATTCAAGATTATGATCCAACAGTCTATAAAAATGGGTAGATGATAAAGTCTACCCATAAACGAAATGATATAAGTAATGTCAAGCGAATTAGTTTACTTGTTTTTTTCTTGTGGATTGTCTTTCCCAGGTATCTTTTTCAACAATCATATTGATTCAATCCCATAAACTCAATTACCCACAAAAAAACCGATAACTACGAGATGTAATTATCGGTGAAATTTGTCCTAACAACCATAGGGTTGTGGAGATGGCGGAATACATA
>JALRHN010000286.1:1258-1548 GCA_023259575.1 Candidatus Kapaibacterium sp.
AGAATATCGCCATAATCACCATTCCAATCACATCCACATTCAATTTCAAGTGTGTCTATCTTATCATCCCACCATTGTCACATCACCATCATTCCATTCTCTCAGTATCCTTCTCACCTTTGTCACCAAGTTCGGTGAGACACCAAGTCTACCACACACATCACGAACAGATTTACCACGGTTCAGTAGTGACACAATCTCTTGTGTTTTGGGTTTATTCATGAAGGTTGATACATTCTCATTGGAACCCATCTTCCTTCCTAATTTACCACCTCTCATCAGATACGATT
>JALRHN010000287.1 GCA_023259575.1 Candidatus Kapaibacterium sp.
AGTAGAGAAGATGACGACGATCTTAGAGATTCTTTTGATGAAATTGTAGATGAAATTTCTGAAAAATTTCTTGGTATGTATGGAATTCATAATATTACAAAAAGTATTCCAAATGATGCGGTATTTGTATATATTGATAACCCTTCTGATTTACCTGAAGACGAATTGAAAGAGATTAAAATCCTTTCTAGACCACATAAAGTAATTGTCAAACAATCAAAGAATAAAGAAAATACAGAACATTTAGATAAATTAATCAAATGAAAAACGAACTTATTACTAGGCTAATCAAAGTATCTGCTCTTTTAGACGAAGAAGGTGAAGAAGATTTAGCCACCCATTACTTAGACCAAGCTGAAGAAATTATGAATGATCCTGATTCTGAAGGTGATGAAGTATTACCAGAAGATACAGAGGAAATTTCGGCTGATGATTTTAGGTCAATGCTAGAAGAAATGGGTATTGAAGTTAATTAAAATTTTGGCATACTAGACATGTATTGTTGTAGCATTTCATCAGATACATTACTTTGTTGCGGTATATTTTGATTTTCCATCATTTGTTGTGGAGCTAAACCAAAAGCATCAGATCTTGCTGTCATAATTAACTGCAATCTTTCAAAATCAGATATTGACATTTTTTTGAATTCATCTCTTGTCATTGTCAATATTCCTTTTGTCATATAATCCACTTCTATAATTAAGGGCAATACAGGATAACCATCTTGTGTTTCGCCCTTAAAATATTTAAGAGCAGATGTATAGATAGAATTAGCTTCTTTAGCATCCAGAGTAATTCGTTTATAATATTCAGACCAAAATGATTCTATATATGGCTGAGATATTTTGGATAATAAAGTTCCATAAACATCATTATATTCAATTCTATTTTCGCTAATTGAATATATCCACTTTAGTACTTTTTTGATTAACTCTCTTTTTTCATATTCACCATTAAAATAAATCTCATCATCATCTTTTCTAAATGATAATGCTTCTATTCTTAAAGCTTCTTCCCATGTTAAATCTTCGCAACAAAACAAAATTGAGTTATCATTCAACTCGATCTTGATAATATATTCATTATCTTTTGCTTTTGGTGGGATGGAACTTTCTTGATTATCAGAAGAGATTAATTGTAATAATCTTTCTAATGCTTCATCTTTTGTCATTTTACATCCTTGAATGGGACAGCAAATTCACTTATTCTTGCATTTAAGCCTAGTCCTGATAAACCAGGGTTAACTATAGCATCATTCGCTAATCGTGCTATAAAATTAAATGTATGATAATAACCACCATCTGCAGATATATCATGCGTAGGTTGTTGCCATTCTATATTAT
The DNA here is from genome assembly GCA_023259575.1 of Candidatus Kapaibacterium sp. Lineage (GTDB taxonomy): Bacteria > Bacteroidota > Ignavibacteria > Kapaibacteriales > UBA961 > UBA961. Next base: position 1,344 of record JALRHN010000287.1, read on the forward strand.
CCATAGGGAAGAAAAAGCAACCACCAAAGTACATTGTTAAGGCTCCAGAATTATTTATATCTAATATTTTCTCTTCACTAAAAAAAGTAAAACTTCCACTTACAGATCTGCTATTCAATGAAGCATATTTAGGACCTACATGATCTCCTAAATAGTTACCTGAAATATCAGTAGGATT
>JALRHN010000288.1 GCA_023259575.1 Candidatus Kapaibacterium sp.
TATTGGATCACCCAAATATTCAACAAAGTTTTGATCTGATTCAAATAACTTAATTGAATGAAGTTTACCTTGCACGATTTGTGGATCTAATATTCGCCAAAAGCTCACTGCAATGTTTTCTGCAGTAGGTATTATGCCTTTTAAAAAGTCTACATCATAATTTAAATGCTTGTGATCTACTTTATCAATAATATGTTCGTCAATCAAATCACGCAAGTATTTTAAGTCAATTACATAGCCAGTTTCTGGGTCTGGTACACCTTTAACAGTAACTTCTAAAGTGTAATTGTGTCCATGACCATTAAGATTATTACATTTGTCAAATATTAGATTATTTTTCTCTGGTTCAAATGTTGGATTATATAATCTATGCGATGCAGAGAAATGCATTTTTCTTGTTACATATACCATTTGTGGTTTCTCGTATAATGTTCTAATGTTTCAATTAACAGTGATGAATTTACTATAGTTTCATTTTTTTTTAATTGGCAAAAATAATCAATAGACTGAACCGACACTCTACTAACCAAAGATTACTAATACGGATACTATTATGAAACAATATACTTTAACTGTTTTTTGTGTATTCTCACTCTATGTGATGATTCCTTTTTCTATGTTTGGTTCAACTGATAATTCATCATCAATATTGCTTCAAGCTATGATGAATACAAGGAATACAGAATTAAAAAGCCTCGAGATGAATGCTGACTTAACAGTAACAATGCAGGGACAAACAAATAATGCACAATGTGAATTTATAATGCTAGGTAAAGATTCCTTAAGTATGCATATTACAGGGCCATTTGGTTTTAGTGTAGCTAAATTATTTGCTAGTTCAGGGTATTTCTTGTTTTTAGACAATTTACAAGGACGCGCAATTGAAGGAATACCAAATGCAGATAATTTATCAAAAGTGACATTTATTCCTTTGTCATTTACCGATTATTTATCGCTTCTTAGAGCAGAAATTCCAGGTAATGCATCTGAATATATTCGCGTTTCAGAATATGCCGATACTAATTCTATTTTGTATAAAAGACCACATTCGCTTGGTGGCATAGAATTTGTACTTTGCACTAAAAGTGATGGATTAATAAAACAATATCAAAGAAAAAATGCAGAAGGTATCACAGAAATTTCTGTTTTGTATAGTGGATATCAACAATATGATTCAATTATGATACCCAAAAATGTAACTCTTTCTGTTCCTACCAAGGAAATTATTATGAAAATTGAAGCGCAAGATATAAAAGTCAATAATCAGATTTCTACTGCAATGAGATTTAATGTGCCTTCTTCTATCAATATCTTAAAAATGGAGTAATCATTAGATAGATGATTATTCGCTTACAATCATATTTCATTGTTAGTGTCTCTTTTCTTTTAGCTTGTATGCTTAACTATAGCATGCAGGCTTTTCCTGTTTTTATAGATTCTATCAAACAGTTTCAAGACACTTTACTACTCTCTGCACCACCAAAGCAATCTAAAGGGATCGATACAACTGTTAGCTATTC
>JALRHN010000289.1 GCA_023259575.1 Candidatus Kapaibacterium sp.
CACTCGAATTTATGAGCATTGAAAGACAACAATCAGCTGATAGTGTAGATTATCAAGTTATTATTCCTGATACCAGTATATCTGGTATTGGAAACTTTTCACCAATATTATATGATACTCTGTCTGGTTACTATACATTTAGAGGTACACCATTCAGAGATCAAAAACAGATGGGAGAATTAGATTCGATACCCACGCAAATCCATATAGATTGGGTATTTAGGACATCGCTTGGTTCGGGGAAGACGGGAGCCGATGGTTCTCATCGCGGTTGGGGTGGAGGTGCTGGGTGGACAGGCCAACCTAATTTGATTATATCTCCTGATAAAACAAAAATGAATATACTTCAAGGTTCTCTATGTGGTAAGGTGTATTCTTTAGATTATAATACTGGCAAAGAAATAGACTCTGCATTTGATACAAAAAATCCAATTAAAGGTTCTATTTCTTCGGATCCAGATTATCCTGGAATTGTGTATGTAGGGCAAGGTATTCGCTATACACAAGAATGCGGAGCAAGAGCAATTAATATTAAAAAGAATACTCTATTATCTTTTCTCTCTGGAGATGATAGACATTCTAAACGATATTGGGGAGCTTTAGATAGCTCGCCTTTAATTTGGGGACAATTCCTGCTTTGGCCTGCTGAAAATGGAATATTATATAAACTAATTAGATCTGAAAAGGGCCTGAAGATCCATTCTAAATTTGTGTATACAGTTAAAGGAAATAACCATTTAGGAATTGAATCTAGTATAGCAGTATATGGCCATTATGGTATTATTACAGATAATGGAGGTAGTATTATTTGTATTGATTTGAATACTTTACAACCTATGTGGTATTCAAATAATACCGATGATACAGACGCAACCCCTGTTATATCAATAGAAGATGGTAAACCTTATGTTTATACAGGCTGTGAAGTTGATAAACAAGGAAAGCAAGGTTTTGCATTATTCCGCAAATTGGATGTGCTAAATGGCAAAGAAATCTGGCGATATTCCATTGAATGTCATTCTATTGTGAATGGCAGTTATATCTATAATGGTGGCATGCTTGGAACACCATTATTAGGGAAATCTAATTGTTCATCTATGATTTTTACATCGTTTTCTCAGTATAAACCAGGTAATACAGGAATATTTACTGCATTTGATAAAATGACGGGAAAAGTAGTATGGCAAACTCCTTTGTCAGCATATACTTGGTCTTCACCAATTGGATATATCACAAAGCAAGGACAGTTTGTCATTTTATTAGGCGATGTGATTGGGAATGTATATGTAATTGATGGTCTGTCAGGAAAAATTATAATACAAAAAAGAGTCGGACAAAACTTTGAATCTTCACCTATTGCTTATGGAAATACTGCAATTATTGCTTCCAGGGGTAATGCATTCTTTAGGATTTCTTTACGATGAAACACTTCTTATTGTTAATCTTTGGTTTAATTTTTATTAGTTCAAAAGCTTTTTCAGGGATAACATCATATACAAAACCTAGCTTTGGCTACCCAT
>JALRHN010000028.1 GCA_023259575.1 Candidatus Kapaibacterium sp.
GATGCTCATATAAAGGATAGCTCTGGTATTCTGCCAGGCCATGGAGGATTCTTTGACAGATTTGATAGTTTTATTTTTGCTGCCCCATTCTTTTATATATTTCTTATAATACTTAATACATTGTATTAACTACTTGCCCCATCATATAATGACAGAGAGTGCAGAAAAAACCATCTAGAAAAAACCGCAAAAACAATTGTACTAATAATACACATTGAAATAAGAGATATGTCTGGTTCTGTCCACAGCATTCTTGAAGGCACAGAAGCAATTATACTTATAGGGAAAACTGTAAGAAATATTCTTTGAATTCTTTTGCTGTAAATTCCATCTGGTCTTGTAGCAATCTGATATACTGTATGAAAAATATTTTGAATTCCAGAAGAATTAATGATGTGAAATGCACAAGAAGCTACTATTGTTTCTAGACACAGCATAATAATAGAGCCACATATGCACATAGTAAACCAACATATCCATTGAATTATAGATATTGGGTTAATGAGCATTGAAATACCAATTGAAAAAACGATAATACTAACTATAAAATTTAAAATTGAAGCAATATTGGGATAGCGAAAGAAAGCAAGAAAAAAAACGGATACGGGCTTTAACAGGAAAAAATCTAATTCACCCGTGTTAATATATAATGGAAATTTCCAAAAATTAGTAGCAATCAACATCATATTGATTGAATCTACCATAAAAAGAGTGCCTAAAAATACATAAGCCTGCGATTTGCTAAGTCCAGCAAAACCAGGGGTATACAAGAACATAACTTCAAAAAAGAGAATTTGAATTGAATACCAGGCAATATCAATTAAAAAATAGAAAAAGAAATGTCCACGAAATTCTAATTCTCTTGCAAGACAATTTTTAAAGAAGGCGATCCATAATCGTATTAGTTGCATGATTTTATCGAATATCTGGCATATAATCTTTCATTGCTATGTATAAATCCCATGTGGCTTGTACATCTCTTAAGCAATATTCTGCTATTGTTGTATATGCTTTTTGTGCATAGAGTTCACCTACTTTTGAGCCATCTACGCCATCTGCCTTTGGCGATTCTACGCCAAATGCTTTAGCTGCAAAATCAAAATTGTATCTGCGTGTTGCACCCGATTGCTGAGGATTGAAAAAACATAATTCATCTAGTAAATCAGTATGTGAATCTTTATAGCTATATCTAGTCCCACTCATCAGATTATGCAAAGGTTTTACTTTTAATAAAGCAGACCTAAGCATGATAAATGGAGCATCAAAACCTCTTCCATTAAAAGTAATTAAATGAGGCTGAGGGTAGCTTGTTAATATTTTCCAAAAGCCTTCTATCAATGTTCTTTCAGAACAAAAAACAGATTTAATCCCATTAGAAAGTTCAATTGTTTCCATATTCCCATCTGCAATAGATGGGTCTACCATAAATGCTCCATTTTTTAATTCAACCCACTGATTTTCTCGTTTTTGCATGATCTTTACAGCTAGGCAAACAATTTGTCCTGTTAATGGTGATAATGCCATTTCATCAATTTTTTTTGCCTGTAATTCTTTGGTGTCTGCCCCACGAATTAGATATTCTTTTCTGGTATCATCAAAAGAATCAAAGGGTAATCCAATTGTTTCTATATCATATGTGATATAAGTTTTAGTATAAGAATTCATGCGCTATCCATGTAAAAAAGTTTCTGCTAATTTAGTGAATTAAATAAGGTATATAAAGCTATATTAAAACCTTAAGAGCAAAACAGTTAAAAATGAGTGTATTGCAGATATTCGAATTCAAGAGAAAAGAGTATTTTTGAAATGCAGCATTATTCTTTCCCAAAAAATATATTATGAGCCCTGCTAAAAAGAAAATTTCAAAGCAGAAAGAAGATATTTCGGATTCACAATTCCAACTATCTATGGAATTTGCGTTTTCACCGCAAAGAATCAGGTTAATACTTCTTTTTATTTGCTCGATATATGGTATAGCAGCAGTTAGGTTGTTTTATATTCAAATCATCAAGGGTGGTGAATATCAAGAAAAAGCAAGACTTCAATATGAGATTGTAGTTCAAATGATTCCACAAAGGGGGCAGATTTTTGATAGAAATGGCAGAATCATAGCAATGAGCGTTAATGGTTTTTCTTATGCCTTAGATGCCAAAATGGTTAAAGATAAAAGGGCAATTATTTCTGCATTTAAAAAGGTAACTGGAGATACAACAGGATATTATGAACGCTTGATAATGAATGCAAAGTCCTCTTTTACTTATATAATCAGAGGTATGACTTCTAGACATAAAATAATTGATTCAATAAAAGATCCTGGCTTTATCAGATTGTCAGAACCAAAAAGAAGATATGTATATGGATCTGCAGGAGCCCAAGTAATTGGATATGCTAATATTGATAATATTGGAGTGTCTGGAATTGAATTACATCTTGACTCTTTATTACAGGGAAAAAAAGATTCTGTAGCCATGAAAAGGGATGCTTTGGGCAAATTATATCCAACTGTTGAAATGTCCGATAAACACATTATCAAAGGACATAATGTTTCTTTGACATTGGATATAGAATTACAAAGAATTGCGGAGTATGAATTGGCAGAAGGAGTTATGGAATCAAATGCCGAAGGTGGAACAGTTATCGCCATACATCCTGCAACTGGCGAAGTTTTAGCTATGGCATCATATCCAACTTTCGATCCAAACCATAATAATAATATACTACCAGAAGCTATGCGTTTGCAGGGAATAACTGATATTTATGAACCTGGTTCAACCTTTAAGCTTATTACTGCTTGCGCTATGATTGAAGAAGGTATTTTAAAGCCTGACTCTAAAGTTGATGGAATGGGAGGAACATATCGTATTGGTAATTATGAGATAAAAGATTCGCATCCAATGTATAAAATGTCTTTTTCTGAAGCATTAGAGCAATCTAGTAATATAGTTTTTGCAAAAAAATCTGATAATATATCTTCTGATAAATTTTATAAATATGCTCGGGATTTTGGTTTCGGAATTTTTCTCGGTATCGATTTGCCAGGAGAGGTATCTGGGATCTTAAAAAAGCCTTCTGCATTTGATGCTTCTACAAAAAGATTTATGGCATATGGATATGAATTAGGAGCTACCGCTTTGCAGGTAGTTAATGCATATGCTACAGTGGCAAATCGTGGTATAATGATGAGACCTTATGTCATAAAATCAATTATAGATAATGATGGTGGTATTATCATGTATAATAAGCCTCAAAGAATTCGATCTGTTATTTCAGAGAAAACTTCTTTGCAAGTAAAAGATATGCTTTGCGGGGTGGTTGAAAGGGGAACTGGACAAGAAGCAAAAATTGATGGTATTCGTATTGCTGGAAAAACAGGTACTGCCCAACAATTAGTTGATGGCAAATATTCTAAACAAGAATATACTGCCTCATTTGCTGGATTTTTTCCTGCAGATAATCCTAAAATTGCTATGATCGTAATGTTGCATAGGCCTAAAACAGATATATATGGTGGTAAAACTGCTGCTCCAATATTTAGAAAGATTGCTCAAAAATGGATAACAGCTTCAAAATTACCCATTAATGACAATCTTACAGATCAAGACCTTATGGAAAGCAAATTAATAGATAGCGCATTGGTTCCTGATTTAAGAGGTATTTCGGTAGAAAAAGCTCGAGAAATGGTTCATTCTATCGGTTTGCGTTTACCTAGAAATGCAGAGGGCATTATTATAGAACAATATGTACCTAAAGGATTCTGGCTGAAAAAAGGGACAGATATTCCAATAAAAACTGGTAATGCTTCTAGAAAAAAAACAATGATTCTTACTGAAAACACTCAAAAGAGTATTCCTAATAATCAAATCAGGCCAAATGTTAAGGGAATGAGTGTTCGCAGGGCTATGTCTGTATTACATGCGGCTGGTTATCAAGTAAGAGTAATCGGCCAAGGAAAAGTGATAGGGCAAGTATATAATAAAGCAGGAAAAAAGGAATGTATTTTGAGTTGTGAATAATTAACCTCGTGGATGAAAAGTTCTATGTACTTCTCTTATAAATTCTCTGTCTAAATGAGTATAGATTTGCGTTGTGCTGATATCAGAATGCCCAAGCATTTCTTGTAAAGCTCTTAAATCAGCACCACCTTCTAGTAAATGTGTTGCAAAGGAATGTCTAAATGTATGAGGATGTACATGTTTATCAATTCCAGCCAAAGAAACAGCATAGGAAACAATATTCCATACGCTCATTCTAGATAATCCTTTTCCTTTTTGATTTAAAAAAAGAATATCATCAGTTGAAACACCAGATTTCATGAAATGAGGTCTGATATCGTTTTGATATCTTTGAATCCAACTTAATGCTGTTGATCCAACTGGGACAATCCTTTCTTTAGACCCTTTTCCAAACACGCGTATAATTTCTTGAGGAAATAGAATATCTCTTTGTTTCACATTACACAGTTCAGAAACTCTTAATCCTGATGCATAAAGTAATTCTAGAATAGCTCTGTCTCTAATACCAGCTTTTGTTTCTATGTCTGGTTGATCTAAAATTAAAAGCATTTCTTGTATAGACAAGGTATCAGGTAATAATCGTTTTGTTTTTGGTAACTCAGCTTTTTCTGTTATGTCATGGTCAATGACTTTATTAGAAAACAAAAAAGTAAAAAAACCACGAATTGACGATAGATTCCGAGATCGGGAGCTTAAGGCCAAACCAATTTCTTCTAATAATGTTAAAAATTGGTTCAGATGCTGAATGGTTATATCATTAAATGAAGTGATGTTTTTTTGCTGGGAAAAATCTGCAAATCTATAAATATCAAAAATATAGGCGTTCAGTGTATTATCACTGACGCCTTTTTCGAAAGACAAATATCTTTTATATGATGTAATATCTCTTATAAGTGAATGCGCTAGCTTATTATGTGATTCGCTGCTCATTCCTATCCTCTAAGAAAAATAATTTGGAGATGCTTTTGTAACAACTACATCATGAGGATGAGACTCTTTTAGGCCAGCACCAGTAATTCTAGTAAATTGTGCATATTCTTTTACTTCGGCAATAGATTTACAACCACAATATCCCATGGATGCTCTTAGGCCACCGATTAATTGATAAATAGTATCGCTTGCATTTCCTTTATATGGCACTCTGCCCTCGATACCTTCAGGAACAAGCTTTGCAATTCCTTCTTCAATATCTTGAAAATATCTATCTGCAGATCCTTGTTGCATAGCTCCTAAAGATCCCATGCCACGATACATTTTATATGCTCTACCTTCTAATAAGATTTTTTCACCAGGGCTTTCTTCATGGCCGGCTAGCATGCCACCAATCATAATACAATCTGCTCCAGCAGCAATAGCTTTTGCAATATCACCTGTTTGTTTGATTCCACCATCAGCTATTATTGGTATATCATAGTGCTTGGCAATTGTAGCAGCATTCATGATAGCAGTTAATTGTGGGACACCAACTCCAGCAACGATGCGGGTAGTACAAATACTGCCCGGCCCAATACCAACTTTTATACCATCAACTCCAGCTTTTATTAAGTCTTCAGCAGCATCTCCAGTTGCAATATTACCAGCAATAATTTGTAGATCAGGATACAGCTGCTTGACTTGTTTAACCATAGAAATTACCCCAAAGGAATGTCCATGAGCTGTATCAATTATAATAACATCCACACCGGAATCAACTAATGCTTTCACTCTATCTAATGTTTCGGAGGCTACACCAACTGCTGCACCAACTCTTAATCTTCCATGTTGATCTTTACACGCATTTGGATATTTCTTTTTTTTCTGAATATCTTTAAATGTTATTAAGCCATGTAAAACCCCATTATTATCAACTACAGGAAGTTTTTCAATTCTATGTTTTTCAAGTAATTGTTCAGCTTCTTCTAGAGTAGTGCCTACATGTGTAGTAATAATTGTGTCTTTGGTCATTAATTCTGCAATTGGCTGTAAACCATTACTTTTAAATCGTAAATCTCGATTAGTTACAATTCCAATAAGTTTTTGATGAGAATCAATAACCGGAAATCCTGCAATTTTATATTTAGACATTAAAGCTAAAGCATCTTGGGCTGTATTTTGCTCTGTTAATGTAATTGGATTTCTAATCATTCCACTTTCTGAGCGCTTTACTTTATCAACTTCTTCTGCTTGTTTGGATATACTCATATTCTTATGAATAATTCCAATGCCACCCTCTCTGGCAAGTGCTATAGCCATTTCTGATTCAGTTACTGTGTCCATTGCAGCGCTGATAATAGGAATATTTAAAGCTATTCCCTTTGTCAACTTTGTGCTTAATGAAGTCTCTCTTGGAAGAATATCAGAATATCTGGGAATTAGGAGAACATCGTCAAAAGTAATACCATCACTCACGATTTTATGATTCATCTCTTTGGTTTCCCACCGGGTTTTAAGTAAAAAGTTGGATGTTAACAAAGATAAAAACAATGTTATAGGTGCAATTTAGTGAATATCCCATATTTTTCCTTGTATACAAGTGAACGAATTTACATTGTTAATCGTTATATGGTTTTCACTTGATTCCTAAGTGTTTTCAAAATCCGAGTTTTCTTTCTTATGAATGAAATACAATCATTATATCAACAAGTTATTTTAGACCACAATAAAAACCCAAGAAACTATGGGCCACTGCTATCTGCAAATCATTCAGCAGATGGCATGAATCCTCTGTGTGGTGATGATATTACGGTACATCTTTTGATTGAGAATAATACAATAAAAGAAATATCATTTGAAGGTTCTGGTTGTGCAATTGCTAAGTCTTCTGCATCTATCATGACAACCGTTCTGAAAGGAAAGACAATTGAACAAGCGGAACAGTTATTTAATGATTTTCATTTTGTAGTTACTGCTCCTATGGAAGCTGATTTACATGAGGAATCACTTGGTAAAATGGCCGTTTTTACCGGTATTAGAGAATTTCCAGCACGTGTTAAATGCGCTTCATTGGCATGGCATACAATGCAATCTGCTTTACATGGTAAACAAATTGCTACAACTGAATAATACTTACAATATTGATTATGAATACTTTTGTACCTCTCAAATTAGACGATAAAGAAAATCATATAAAGCCAGCTCCTGTGATTAATATTCCAGACTCTGCTTCTGTAGAAGATAAGATTATCGCTGCCATTAAAACTGTATTTGATCCTGAAATACCAGTTGATATTTATGCTCTTGGTTTGATTTATAGTGTTAAATATGATGCAGAAAGTCAAAAAGCAGAAATTGTTATGACATTAACTTCTCCAGGTTGTTTTGCAGCTGGTATGATTCCAGGACAAGTTGAACAAGCAGCACTTCGGATTGCAGAAGTAAACAGCGTGCATGTTGAATTAACATTCGATCCCCCGTGGGATAAAGAAATGATGAGCGAAGCTGCAAAGCTTGAATTAGGTTTTTGGTAAATTAGTTATACTTTTCTTTTATATTTTTTAGATGTTGAATGGCACTTCAATTTTATCCTGTAAAGGTTTCTCATATTAAAAGGCTTACTGAAGCAGCCGTTGCTATAAGCTTTGATATTCCAGAAGAACTCAAACAAGTTTTTGCTTATCTCCCCGGACAATACATTACCATTCGATTGAATATTAATGGCCAAACTGTGAATAGAGCATATTCATTATGTAGCAGTCCAAATAGTGATAATACATTAACAATTGGTGTAAAACAAACTGAGCATGGTCTTGTTTCTACATATTTAAATCAATGTCTTCAAGCTGGTGATTCTGTAGAATTAATGGCTCCTAATGGAAATTTTAAGGTAGATATTAATTCTAATGCAATATCTTCTTATGTGTTGATTGCTGGCGGAAGTGGTATCACCCCTTTATTATCAATCACTAAAAGTGTATTGCAATTTCAAGAAGATGCCAAAATTCTTTTGATTTATGGAAATAGAGATGCATCTTCAATTATGTTCTTTGAAGACTTAGAACTCTTAAAAAAGACATATCCAGATAGATTTACTCTTATCCATATTCTAGAATATACAGATGGTGAAAATAAAGGAATCTTATCGCAAGAATTATTAGAAACAGTATTAGCTGATTCATTCAAATCCTCTAATCATTATTATTTGTGTGGTCCAAATCAAGTAATGAACAATGCAGAGGCAGTTTTGCATATGCATAATATTGACGGTTCATATATTCATCGTGAGTATTTTACTGCGCCAACTCCTCAATCCGATGAGCAAGATGTTTCTATCGAATCCTCGGATTTTACTATTCATGTTAAGCTTTATGGGAAGGAATATGACATAGTGGTTGAGTCTCAAGAAAGCATACTTGAAGCTGGTATTAAGAATAATATAGATCCTCCATATGCTTGCCAAATTGCTGCATGTTGTACATGTAGAGCAAAGTTAAGAAGTGGAAAAGTTCATATGGAAAGTAGAGAAGCATTAACAGATGATGAAATTGAAGAAGGATATATTTTAACATGTCAGGCACATCCTTTAACTTCAGATGTATTTGTTGATTATGATGGATAATCAGTTTACAGTATTGTATGCTTCTTATTTTTTAAACCTAGTTTAATTACTCTATGTTTTTTTCATCAATTATGATTAATTCCATGAAAAACAATTTGAAATCGTTTGCTTTACTTTTCCTTTTTAGTGTTGTTGTTTTTACAAAAGTTCATGCAGATATTTCTGATAATCTAAAAAATCATATTAAGTATCTAGCATCAGAGGAATTGGCTGGTCGTGGAACTGGCACCGATGGAAATAAAAAAGCTGCAGAATATATTGCATCTCAATTCCAAAAAATTGGTATTAAGCCTTGGAAAAATGCTAAAAATTATTTTCAGGAATTAAGCGTAATTACTGATGTGCAGAAAGAGTCAGAAGGGAATATGGCTGCAATCTATTCACCTATTCATATGTCTGAACTTAATACCACAATGGGCTATACTCCACTTTCTGTAAGTGATAATGGATCTGCCCAGGCAAAGGTTGTTTTTGCAGGTTTTGGGATCTCTTCAGCTGCAGATAAATATGATGATTATGAAGGTGTAGATGTTAAAAATGCGATTGTACTTGTATTAAGAGGAGCTCCAGACTTAGATAATCCTCATGGCACTATCATGCAACATGCTGGAATTCGTTCTAAAGTTATGAATGCTAAAGAAAAAGGTGCAGCAGGTATTGTAATCGTCTCAGGAGCAAAATATCCAGATTCTTTGATGCCACTAAAATGGGAACAAGGCGGAAAGGTTGAAGGTATTCCAGCTATACAAATTACAAGAATAGGATTAGAAGAGAATATTCAGAATCTTAATATTCTAGAATTAGAAAAGCAAATCAATTCATCAAAAAAACCGTATAGTAAAGAAATACCAAATGCTGAGATAAAGTTTTCTGTCAACCTAAAACAAATATCTGTTAAAACCACAAATGTTATTGGATATCTTCCAGGAACAGACCCTACTAAAGCAGGTGAATTTATTGTTTGTGGCGCTCATTATGATCATCTTGGATTAGGTGGCGAAGGTTCTGGAACGCTTTCAGGTAAAAATGATTTGGCAATCCATTATGGTGCAGATGATAATGCATCAGGAACAGCAGGGCTGATAGAATTAGCTTCTTTACTTAAAAATAGTCCTTTATCCAGACCTGTCTTATTTATAGGGTTTACTGCAGAAGAAAGAGGCTTATTAGGTTCAGCATTCTATGTGAAAAATCCATTATTTAGTTTGGATAGCATTGTATTTATGCTCAATATGGATATGATAGGTAGATTAACAGATAAGAAGTTAAATATTGGTGGAATAGGGACATCTTCTCTGTTAAAACCATTAATTGATTCTTTAGGAAAAGAGTTCGATTTTAAGATTACAACCACCGAAGACGGTTTTGGGCCAAGCGATCATGCTTCATTTTATAGCAAAGATAAACCTGTTTTGTTTTTCTTTACCGGACTTCATAGCGACTATCATCGTCCTACAGATACGTGGGAAAAAATTAATTATGAAGGTGAAACAGCAATTATAAAAATGGCAGTTTCTACATTAGACTATATAGGTAATTCAGCCAAGAAGCCAGATTTTATTAAAGTAAAGTCAAGTCCTCAAGCTGGACAATCTATGTCATTTAGAGTATCATTAGGAATTACTCCGGATTATAGTGATCATCCTAAAGGAATGCGTATTACAGGAGTCAGAGAAGGAGGCCCAGGTGGTAAGGCTGGTCTGGCTAGTGATGATATCATTATTAAGTTAGGAGATACCCAAGTAAAAAATGTATATGACTATACCTATGCTCTTGGAAAATTCAAAGCGGGTGATAAAACAAGTGTAACTGTATTGCGCGGGCCAAAAGAAGACAAAGAATTTGTACTACAAGTAGAATTTGATGCAAAAAAATAACTAGAATGCGCTTTTGAGATGTCTTATTGACTGCATTCCATCAGTAAAATCAATAGCAATTATATCGAATCTACATTCTGTATCAACAATTTTTCTTATATAAAGAAAACCCTCAGCAGCTCTTCTGAGGGTTTTTATTTTTTTGTATGTAATAGAACTTTCAGGGGTTCCATAATTACAAGTGTTCCTGTATTTCACTTCTACAAAAACCAGAGTAGTATTATCGCTACAGATAATATCAATTTCTCCATATCTCCCAAAATGGAAGTTTTTCTGAATAATTGAATATCCTAAAGACTCAAGAAAATCAGAAGCCATCTTTTCAGCTTTATATCCAATATCTCTATTATTTTCCACATTTACCCCCTGAATTGTAACTGCTTATACTACTGTTCCCATTAATGTTGCACTTGTAGCTCTTTCAATATTAACTTTGATATAATCACCTACAATATAGGCTAGATTCTCATTTTGAGGGAATATCACTGTTTTATTTGTATCGGATCTACCTTGCCATTCTAGTGGATTCTTTTTGCTAGGACCTTCAACTAATACTGTTTCTACAGTTCCAATTGTTTGCTGATTGATTTCATAAGAAATCTGATTTTGTTGAGATATAATCTCATTTAATCGAGCAATCTTAATTTCATCAGGTATATCATCACCCATTTTCCAAGCTTTTGTTCTTTCTCTAGGTGAATATTTAAACATATAAGCACCATCATATCTCACAATTCTCATTAATTCCATTGTAGCTTGATGATCTTCATCGGTTTCGGTTGGGAATCCTGTAATAATATCTGTAGACAAAGCACAACCTGGCATTAATTCTTTGATTTTAGCAATTCTTTCATAATAATGTTCTACCGGATGAGTTCGATTCATAAGATTCAGAATACGATTAGAGCCAGATTGAACAGGTAGATGAATGTATTTGCAAATATTATCGAATTCTGCCATGGTTTCAATTAATTGATCGCTCATATCTTGAGGATGAGAAGTTGTATATCGAATTCTCATATGTGGAACTGCTTTAGCACAAGCCTTTAGTAATTCTGCGAAATTGTTCCCTGAATGTTCATCCATATAGCTATTTACATTTTGTCCAAGCAATGTAACTTCTTTAAAACCAGCATCATATAATGATGTAACTTCTTCAACTATAGATGCATATGCTCTTGATCTTTCTCTGCCACGAGTAAAAGGTACAATACAATACGTACAAAACTTATCGCATCCTCTCATAATAGAAACCCAAGCACTTATCCCTTCAGTACGGAAAGGTAAAATATCATCATAGGTTTCTACTCTACTTAATTTAACAGCTATACCACGTTCGCCCCCGAAAGCTTTTTCTACTAATTCAGGAACAGAACGATATTCATCTGGTCCAATAACAATGTCTACTAATTCTTTTTCAAGCAAATTATCTCTTAATCGTTCAGCCATACAGCCTAATACACCAACAACTAAATCTTTATTCTTTTTTTTGTAATATTTTAGATGATTTAATCGCTCATGAATTTTCTTTTCTGCATTATCCCTAATTGCGCATGTATTGATTAGGATGATGTCAGCATTATCTGGAGTATTTGTTAAAGAATACCCTTTTTTATGCATAACTCCTTGCACAATTTCAGTGTCATTTACATTCATTTGACAGCCATATGTTTCTACATATAATGAAGGCTGATTTCCCAATAATGGCATATCGCTATCCATCAATGAAAGAGCATCTTGTTTTGGGTTCTGAAGTATAGGTAATTCAAGCATATACAGTATGTTAATGAGTGACAATAAATAGGAATGCAAATATAAGAAATAGGCCTTCGATATCACTTAATTGATTATCTCATTATGATTTATTCATCAGTATACTTAATCGTAAATAAATGTTATTTTTGTGGCCCTATTACTTTTAGTTAGATATATGGCTTCGTATAATTCAGGAAATAAGCAAACATCACAAAGTACTTCTCTAAGAAAAAGAGGAGAAAAGGATGTTTTTTTACCTGCAACTTTGGAATCATTGGGTGGAAAAGTTCCTCCGCATTCTTTAGAAGCAGAAATAGCAGTTCTTGGTTCTATGATGCTTGATAGAGCAGCAATTCCTAAAGTAATTGAAATTTTACAACCCGATAGCTTTTATAGAGAATCTCATAAACTGATTTATGAGGCTATATTAGGATTATTCGAAAGAAATATAAATCCAGATTATACAACATTACCTGAAGAATTACGCAGAAGGGGAGTGTTAGAATCTATAGGTGGATCTTTTTATATTTCAGAATTAACTATGAGTACTCCTACTGCGGCTAATGTTGAACATTATGCTCGTATAGTACAAGAACGTTATTTAAAAAGATCTTTGATTCAAGTTGCTGGTTTGGTTATGACCAGGGCATATGATGAAACAACAGATGCTTTAGAAGAAGTTGATTATGCAGAATCTAAAGTATTCGAGATTGCCGAACAGCGCTTAAGTAAAAGCTTTTCAACTATGAAACAGCTTGCTCATGATACATTCCAAATGATTACAAAGATGTCTGAAGGTGGCTCTACATCCGGAATAACAGGTATTCCATCTGGATTCTCAAAATTAGATGAATTACTTGGTGGATTTCAGAAATCTGATTTTATCATTATAGCTGCTAGACCATCTATGGGTAAAACAGCAATGGCTTTAAGTATCGCTAGGAATGTAGCAGTTGAATATAAAATGCCTGTTGCTTTTTTTTCTATAGAAATGGCATCAAATCAATTGATGGTTCGTTTATTAAGTGCAGAAGCTCGAGTGAATGCTCAAGATATTCGAACAAATAGAATTTCATCACCAGATATGCAGAAATTAGTTCAAACGATTGGCCATTTAGCTGAAGCTCCATTATTTATAGATGATAGTGCAACATTAACTGTAATGGAAATAAGGGCTAAATGTAGAAGAATGAAAGCTGAACATGATATTAAATTGGTAATCGTAGATTATTTGCAATTTGTGTCTCCTCCTAAGGCTGAAAGCAGAGAAAGGGAAATTTCTATTATATCTAGATCGCTTAAACAAATTGCTAAAGAATTAGATATTCCAGTAATTGCTTTGGCTCAGTTAAATAGATCGGTTGAATCAAGATCTGATAAAAGACCGATGCTTTCTGATTTACGTGAATCAGGATCAATTGAACAGGATGCTGATGTTGTTATGTTTGTTAATAGGCCTGAACAGTATGGCATATCAACTTGGGATGACGGATCTTCTACAGAAAATACCGGTGAATTGATTATCGCTAAACAAAGGAATGGTCCAGTTGGAGATGTACGTTTGGCATATTTAAAATCATATGCACGATTTGAAAACTTAACATTCCATTATGATGAACCACCACAGTATCTAGGTGCTGATGGCAGTTCAGATGTACAATTTTAATATATAAGAATCATGAAAAAACAAGAATTATTGATTGATGGTATGTCTTGCGGACATTGCGTAAAGGCATTAAAAAATGAATTATCTGCAATTCAAGGTCTAATAGTGCAAGATGTTCAAATTGGTAAAGCTATTATCGAATATGATCCGGATACAGTAAGTGATGAAGACATTCTACATGCTATTGATGAATCCGGTTTTAGACTGGCATTATAAAATTGGAATTTATTTCCTCAGTATTCTTTTTTCTATGGAGGTATATGCTGGGGAAAAAGAAATTCCAGCTAAAGGTTTTACCTTGGGTATTCAAAGTAGCACTGCAGGAATATCTCTGGAATCTGCATATAGTATTGGAAGTAGAGTAAATTGGGATAAATCTGACTTAATAAAAGGATTGGGTTCTATTTCATTTGGTATTGAAACAGGACCTCTGTCAAACAATGATATAATCATAGCTCCAAAAGTATCATATACTATGAATTGGTTCATTTCCTTTGGGGCTTCAATGCTTTATTATACTGATTTTTCTAAAGGGTCTTTACGATTTAGACCAGAGATAGGGGTTTCGATGCTTGGAATTAGGATATATCATGGGTGGAATTTTAGTGTCGATAAATATGTCTCACTCCCTTTGCATAATAGATTTTTAGCTATTTCTTATTTTATTCCCATCTGATGTTTCTTTTGCCACGAATTAATAATCCCATGAATCATAGTGGCTCCGTCTATCAATGCAGCTGGACCTGGCTGTAAAATAATTGATGATTTTATTTCATGGATTTCATTGTGTTGTATTGCAGGAATAGTATTCCATCCTGGCCTTGCAAGTACTTTTTCTTTCTTAAATCCTTTCCCACACCAAGAAGCTATCATAATATCTGGCATTTTTTCTACAACTGTATCTGTTGAACTTATTATTCTTCTTTTGGCATCAGGGAATTCACGATTTTCTCTAAAAATATCAGTTCCACCACATAGTTCTATAATTTCACTAACCCATGAAATTCCTGAAATTAATGGGTCGAACCATTCTTCAAAATACACTAAAGGTTGTATTGTTGTCAATGAAGCTTTGGAAGAAATAGATTCTAAATGTTGAGTAATATGATCTATAAAAAGGAGTGATTGTTCTTTTTTGTTGACAAGTCTTCCTAATTTTTCAATCATACTTAATATTCCCCTGATTGTACGATGATTGAAACAATATACTTCAATACCAGCTTTAATAAGCTCTGCACAGATTGGGGCTTGTAAATCACTCCAAGCCAATACAATATCAGGATTTAATGCAAGTATACCCTGTATATTTGCATCTAAATATGTTGATATTTTTGGCTTTGTTTTTCTAGCAATTGCAGGGCGAACAGTAAACCCAGAAATCCCAACAATATAATCTTCTGCTCCTAAAGCATACAGAGTTTCTGTGGTTTCTTCTGTTAGACATACAATCCTCATTATTCACCAAAACAAAGCTAGAAAAGGATAACTATTATTGAGAATTTGACACATGACAATGAGCTAATTTCCAATTACCATCATTATGTCTAAATACACATGTTTCTAATGCAGAAAATTGAGCATCTACAGAGTTTGAAATCCCTTTAAATTCTATAGAGTATACTGCTACAACAATATCAGAGCTACTAGAAGGAATGATGCTTAAATTAGAAATATTGCAAGAATGAATTGTCCAATCTGATTGTGACATTGTATGAATAAAACCAGACTTATCAGTAGAATAACATTTATCAGAAAAATAGGTGAAGTCTTCAGACAAAAAAGTATGCAGAAGTTCCCAATTTTTTTGTGCAAATGTTTGATAGTAAATTGATAAAACAGATTCGATTATGTGTACAAGTTCCATAAGAAAAGATAGATATTAATGATAAAATAGTTAATGATTATAAGCTATGAATTTGTCTGCCACGCTCAAACATAATAATTGCTGCTGCAGCTGAAGCATTTAAAGATTCAATATTTCCTTTTAAAGGGATAGTAATAAAGGCATCGCATTCTTTCCTAATAGCTGGGCGAATTCCTTTGCCTTCGCTACCAATAATAAGAACAATTGGTTTTTCATATATACCGGAATCTGAATAAGAAATATCAGCATTACCATCAGTTCCAATAATAGTGAAACCTGCAGCTTTGCAATTTCTTAAAGCGATAACTAAATTATCTGCTTTTGATACTGGCAAAAATTCTAGAGCACCAGCGGCAGATTTAAAAGCTGCTGGAGTAATTGGTGATGTATTGTCTACGGGTAAAATCATTCCAGAGACACCTGAACATTCTGCAGATCTTGCAATAGCACCAACATTATAAGGGTCACTTATTTCATCTAAGGCAATCAGCATAGGATACTTTTGACTAGCAAGAGAAGTATCAATTAACTCATAGATATCAGAATATGTTAATAATGGAGTTAAAGCAATCACACCTTGTGCAGAACCACGTTCTAAAGGAATGCGTTTTTCCATATCATTAAATTTCATTTTATCGGCAATAGAGCAAGCAACATTTTTTTGCCTGGCTTTCATTCTAATTTCTTCGATGATATCGCCATCGGATCCAAATTGGATGAAAATCTTCTCGATTAAGCGTCCAGCATTTAAGGCTTCATTTACAGCCCTTCTACCATATATATAATGACCTAGTTCATTCTTCATTTATTCGTAGAAATCCCGTATTTTTACAATCATTTTTACTGCATTAATGCAGACATTATTTGTACAAAGATACATCAATTACATGGAACGTCTTGAAACATTTCCTAATCCTTCTCCTGGAAGAAGATTTGTAATTACTCATGTTTTACATGAATTTACATCTGTTTGTCCTTTGACGGGATTGCCTGATTTTGCAAAAGTTACTATAAGCTATATTCCGGATGAAATCTGCTTAGAATTAAAAGCTCTTAAATATTATTTCTTAGAATTTAGAAATATGGGAATTTTTTATGAAGCAGTTACTAATAAAATTTTGGACGATTTAGTTGAAAGATGTAGTCCATTAGAAATGCGAATTACCACAGATTGGGGTATGAGAGGTGGTATGAGTAGCGTTATTGTTGCTGATTATGTAAAATTACAGGGTCAGTAATGGAATCGGTTATAGCTAAAGATTTTCATTGGGAAATGGGTCATCGTTTACCTTTTCATACAGGTGGCTGCCAAAATATTCATGGTCATTCTTATAAAATGAGAGTTGAAATACATGGTATAATAGACTCATCTACAGGAATGGTAATGGATTATTTTGATATGAAAGCATTAGTTCAGCCTATTGTGGATCAATTAGATCATTCATTTTTATGTGATTCATCTGATAATCTTATGATGGATTTTTTTGCTCAAAATCCAATGAAAGTAAATATTATTGATATGTATTCTACTGCAGAGAACATCGCATATTATATTTTACAGCAATTAATTCCAGGATTTTTTCCTTTTACTTCTGTCCAAACATTAACAGTGCGATTATGTGAAACAGAGAACACATATGCAGAAGCATTTCATGAATTTTCTCGATAATTCAAATTTAAATACAAAGAGTTGATATGTCAGTTCGCGTTCGCTTCGCACCATCACCAACAGGTTATCTTCATATCGGTGGTTTAAGAACCGCTTTATATAATTATTTGTTCGCCCATCATCATGGTGGAGAATGTATACTTCGTATAGAAGATACAGATCAAACCCGATTTGTAGAAGGGGCAGAAGAAAATATTGTAGATATATGTAGATGGGCAGGTATGGAATTTGATGAAAGCCCTGAACATGGAGGGCCATTCGGACCATATAGACAATCTGAGAGAACAGAGTTATATCGTCATTATGCTAAT
>JALRHN010000290.1 GCA_023259575.1 Candidatus Kapaibacterium sp.
ATATAGGCTGACCAGTTTCCATATTATTCATGTGATTACCTTGTTGAATAAGGCCATCAATATGCATGAGTATATTATCACCAGTAACAATACCTATTTTTAAACCTGTTATGCCTAGTTTTTTTGCAATACCAAAAACTGCTTCCATTGCAGCTTCTGGATTAACTCCACCACCATTGGTAATTAATTTTATTCCTTTTTCTTTGATAAATGGCAAGACATCTTCACAAGTTTGAATAAGATCCTTTGCAAAACCTGCATCAGGGTTTTTCATTTTTTGTTTTTGCAAGATTGACATAGTTACTTCAGCTAAATAATCAAGCATAAGATAATCTATATCACCTTTAGACACCTGCATCAAAGGAGCTGATAATAAATCTCCCCAAAAACCTTGTCCCGATGCGATTTTAATTACATTCTTTTTCATATATATGTGCCTTTGATTAAGCTTTTTTATCGTGTATTATTTCACAAGATGGATAATTATTAATCTGATTGATCAATATGTCTAACTGTTCTCTATTGATATAACAATGTCCACTTTTTGCATGCTCACAAAACAATATCACCTTGAACCAAACAAAAAAAGGTTCTATCTGAATACTGGTTAGCGAATTATACTTTAATCTATTTATGCCGCTCTTTAACATATATCGCAATTGAATTCCTTTAACACAGATAGCCGTTTTTTGGAATGATGCTCTTATAAGAATTTGCAATGTGTTAACAAATATTGCTAATGGAATTACATATGTTATTACTGATGGACTTTTTTGAAATAAAGATAAGATTGCAAAAATAAAGAAAAACAACAAGAATGTAATGATTACTGCATAAGACGAGGCATTGATTGCATATATCAATGTTTCACCTATATCAATATCAAGTTTTTTCTCTCTATCTGCAACTTCTCTAAAATAGGTAGCTCCGAATGCTAATATTGAATAAGCAAAAGCAACATAGAGGGCATACAAGAAAATTATTTTATCAAAATACATGAGTTAACTTCATGACAAATCATATTTTTTCTTGTAAAATTACACTAATATTATGGTTTTATTGGTAAATCACAGCTTAATCAAAGTCTTGATTCAAATAAACCAAATAAGAATAAATAATTACAAGGCAAATCATTATTTTTGTAAAATTTTATTTTATTTATCTCGCATTCAATGAGTCAATTAGGCACCATACTTCGATCTAGACGTGAAGAATTAAATCTTACCCTTGCCGAGGTTTCTCGTGCTACTAGTATTAGACTCAATATTTTAGAGGCATTAGAAAGAGGTAAATTTTCTATTTTACCTCCAACCTATATTCGTTCTTTTTGCAAGACATATTGGGCGTATTTACGTCTACCTCAAGAAAATTTTGAACGCGTGTATGCCGAAGCAAATATTTCTACCCAACAAGATGAGAGCTCTTTTTTCAGCAATCTTATTCCACAAAATCCTGAAAAAGAGAAGAAAGAAATACCATCAATTCAAAATCCTTT
>JALRHN010000291.1:0-1185 GCA_023259575.1 Candidatus Kapaibacterium sp.
ATCTCAAAATCATAGCGCAATTGAACAATTACAATATCAAATATCACATAATTCAGAGTTAATTCAAGAAGTAAAAAAAGATATTGCACTTGGTACAAAAAAGTTGAATGCTTTATTACATTCTGCCGATAGTTTGCAAATAACATCAGATACATTAAAAGATACTAGACATTATACAAATGTTCTTTTTAATTGTATGCGAGGCGGCATTTTTGACAATAATTATCAGATTGATATACATGATTATTGTGGATATCTGAAAACTGTTAATAAACATGTATTTCATCAAATCAAGCCTATTTTACAAGAAATTTCTGCAAAGATTTCTTTATTTGAATTAAAGGAATTAATTGAACACACACATCATAAAGATGCAATACGATTAACAATCGAGTATTTACCTTTAACATTTAGTAGAAGACATGGGGACCCAAGTAGACCCTGGAATCGTTTTTCTATCAATACTCTTAATGCTGATGGAACAAAGCGATTAGATTATCAAGGGAATTGGCGGGATATATTTCAAAATTGGGAAGCATTGGTTCATTCATATCCTAAATTTATCATCGGAATGATACATAAATTTTTGAATGCTTCAACTTTCGATGGTTATAATCCATATAGAATAAGCAAAGATGGTTTTGATTGGGAAACTATCGAGCCAGAAAACCCATGGTCTTATATTGGATATTGGGGCGATCATCAAATTATATATCTTTTAAAACTCTTAGAATTTGCAGAAAAATCACAACCTGGATGGATATCACAAACCTTGCATAGTACATCTTATGTATATGCAAATATTCCCTATAAAATAAAGTCCTATTCAGATATAGTTAAAAACCCAAAAAATACAATTGAATTTGACCACCAAGAACACAAATCAATTTTAGATTATATAAGGCAAATTGGAAGTGATGGAGCATTATTATTAAATCAACAGGGAGATATTTGTAGAATTTCTTTTTGTGAAAAAATTCTGGCTACACTGTTATCACGTTTGTCCAACTTCATCATTGATGGTGGAATATGGATGAATACACAAAGACCCGAATGGAACGATGCAAATAATGCATTAGTGGGTAATGGTGTGTCTATGGTAACACTCTGTTACTTAAAACGTTTTTTAGAATTTATTAAGCCTATAATTCAATCAGATGAATCTAGTTCTTTTTCTATATCAAT
>JALRHN010000291.1:1195-1433 GCA_023259575.1 Candidatus Kapaibacterium sp.
GCAGATTGTTTTTCCCAGATACATGAAATATTGTTACAAAACTCCTCGGTATTGCAAAATACTATAGATAATAAACAAAGAAAATTAATAACTGATCAATTAGGGATGGCTGGAAGTAGATTTAGGAATACCATTTATGATAATAAATTTTCTGGAAAAGTAATTGATATTTCGAAAGAAGAAATACTTTCATTTATGAATATTTCTATAGATTATGTAGATCATTCTATACTTGCAA
>JALRHN010000292.1 GCA_023259575.1 Candidatus Kapaibacterium sp.
ATCCTAATTCCTCAGCAAATTTAGTGACAGTTGATTGTCCCATTTAATACCTCATAATATTCATCGAAGGATGTACATGCCTCTAAACAAACCAAGGCGCTCTGGCAGTCATAATTAACTGTTTCGCACGCTCTTCATCCATTGAAGTCATTTCAACCAATTCATCTACAGCAAGATCTGCAAGATCCTCCATTTTTGAAATACCTTTTGATGCAAGAAGATTTGCCGTAGCGTCATCCATACCTTCCATCGTAAGTAAGTCTTCAGCTGCCTCTTCAACTTTTTCTTCTTTAGCAATCGCTTCAGTAAGAAGAGCAGCTCTCGCACGTGAACGAAGTTCATTCACTGTGTCTTCATCGAACGCTTCGATCTCAATCATTTCTTGTAATGGTACATATGCAATTTCTTCTAATGTACTAAATCCTTCTTGTACAAGAATATCAGCCACATCTTCATCCACATCAAGTTTCGCCATGAATAATTGACTTGTACTTGCATATTCCTCTTCATTTTTCTTAGAAGATTCTTCTTCCGTCAGAATATTAATATTCCAACCTGTGAGTTCAGATGCAATACGAACGTTTTGTCCATTTAGACCAATCGCTTGCGCTAAATTTTATTCAAAGAATGAGTGGAGTTGCCACTTTAACTTATACATATGTTTCAGCTATTAGTGGAACTGAAACAAGAATTTTAGACACAAGGAAAACAATCCCAGGTTGGCGGGCATTAGATAAATATGCTGTCAGAATTGGTGGTGGATATAATCATAGAATGGGATTATATGATATGGCATTGATAAAAGACAATCATATTGCTGCAGCTGGAGGCATCTATCAAGCCATCGCATTATGTAGAAATTATATCTCTGAAAACACACCTTTAGAAGTAGAAGCAGATACCATTCAACAAGTAATAGAGATTTTAGAATGTCCTGGAGTACAAAGAATTATGTTCGATAACTTTACTCCTATTCAAACTCGGGCTGCTGTAGAACTTGTTAATGGAAGATGTGAGACAGAAACATCTGGAGGAATTAATTTAGACACGATAAAAGCCTATGCAGAAACAGGAGTTGATTATATTTCTGTAGGAGCACTTACACACTCTGCGCCTGCATTAGATATTTCTTTAGATCTAGACCCCTGGTTACCTAAATCCTAGAATTTCTAGTATTTCTTCTTACCTTTTTTTTGGGCCTTTCTATAAATGTTGGTTTACCAGGTAAATCATAATCTTGAATATGTTTTTCTATGATATATTCTGGATATACATCTCCTTGTACACCACCAATCCAGACAATTTTATCAATTTCCCCCTTTATAAACATAACTTTTATTGAATCGGAAGTGTTTCTAGCTGCACCATCTGGATTCCC
>JALRHN010000293.1 GCA_023259575.1 Candidatus Kapaibacterium sp.
GTTGGTGAATACCTTTCTGATGAAAAGAATATTCGTGGCGAACTTGCAAAAGAAATAGGTGATATAGTTTTAAAAGCTATTGGTAGTGGAATTATTGGACAAGGTAAGTCTAAATAAGAAAGTACTTAAGTAAAGTAAAATCATAAAAAAAGGAGTTCATTTTGAACTCCTTTTTTTTATACAGGTTTAAACTGTTCAAAAGCTTGCATACATGTATTACAATAATGAATAGACCTACATAATGTTGGTCCAAAAGGGTTTTTTAGATTTGTGTCTTTACTGTTGCAATATGGGCATGCAACATTGTATAATATATCTAGATCTAAAACTATAGAATATTCTGGGGGAGGCGCTAATCCAAATTTCTTTAATGCTAATTTTCCTTTTTCTGTAATTCTATTTGAATTCCATGGTTCATCATAGTTAACTAAAACAGTAACTTTTTGTTCTAAACTTGCCAAAGTATGTTCTATATCTGATTTCATTACATCAATAGCAGGGCATCCAACAAACGTTGGTGTCATTGTAACTATTACCTCATCAGTACATTCAACTGAGGTTATAATTCCAAGATCTATTATCGATACAGATGGGATTTCAGGATCCTTAACTGCCTCTAACATTGATAATATTTGGGTCTTATTCATTATTACTTCACTTTGAAATATGTTGATTTATAGCTTCCTTAAGCATTTGTAATTCAGAATTAGTTCCTTTACCGGAAATCTTATATCGTATAATACCTTTATTATCAATAAATACAATTGTCGGAATTCCTTCAGGACAATTATAATACTCGAAGAGTTTACCTTCCCAATCCATTAATATTGGATTGGAATAAGCATCCTTAAATTTACCTCTGATAAATCCTTTTAAAAAACCCGGAACAGAACTTACATCAGCAAATGCAACAAATTCAACAGTATGTCTATATAAAGGTTCTAATACCTTTGTCCAATTTGATGTAAATTCACTTCCAGATCGATCAGCCAAAATAAGTAGCTGTCTTTTACCCTGATTGTTTATTGATTTATGCTCATTGCCATATTGATCTTCTAACACATAATTAAGTGACTTACTACCTATTGAAGCAGCAATTAAGATATATGAACTGCATAGTAAAACTATTTTTATGATAGAATTTTTATTCATATTAAATATTTATTTACCTTTTGCAGATAGCATTTTAGTATGATCACTTATAAATGCTGCTAAACCAGAATCTGTTAGAGGGTGTTTTAGTATTTGTGATAAAACTTTATATGGAACTGTTGCAATATCAGCACCAGCTTTTGCACAATCTAATATGTGAATGGGATGCCTAATTGATGCTGCTATTATTTGTGATTCTAAGCCATGTCTATCCCATAT
>JALRHN010000294.1 GCA_023259575.1 Candidatus Kapaibacterium sp.
AGATGATGTGATTCGTAAAAAAATCATGAAAGCAAAAACAGATGGTGGTCCATTAACACCCAACGCACCAATGCCTGCTTACATCGAAAACTTATTCACCCTCATGGGTCTTGTAAGTAGCGCAGATACCATAGAAAAATTTAGATCCGATTATAACAATAGTAGTGATGGCAATTGTATTATCCGCTACGGCGATTTAAAAAAACAACTAGCCGAAGACATGGCCGCTTTTATTAAACCCATTCGTGAAAAAGCAGCCGATTTGCAAAAAGACACGGCTACCCTTCAAAAAATCATGAAACTAGGGGCTGAAAAAGCAGGTGAAAGCGCCTCTAAAACGCTTAGCCTGGTAAGAAGCGCTATTGGCATGAACTATTATTAAAAAAAACAAACTTTAATTATCTTTTTAAGATACTCATTTCGTATTTTCAACCCCTATGGCAAAAGCTAAGAAACCCAAACACATCGCAATCGCAGGTAATATCGGCGCAGGTAAAACAACACTCACAGAAATGCTAAGCAAGCATTACCGTTGGATACCTCAATTTGAAGACGTAGACCACAATCCATACCTGATGGATTTCTATGAAGACATGCCTAGATGGAGTTTTAATTTACAAGTATATTTTTTAAATGGTAGACTTAACCAACTATTAGAAATCGCAAGAGGTACTGAAACCATTATTCAGGACAGAACCATTTACGAAGATGCCAATATTTTTGCACCCAACTTACACGAAATGGGTCTTATGAGTAAGCGTGATTTTGATAACTACTATGCGTTTTTTACTACGCTTAAAACCATGGTACAGCCACCAGATTTACTCATTTATTTAAAAGCATCTGTTCCTACCCTTGTATCACAAATACAAAAAAGAGGTAGAGAATATGAAGAAAATATCAGACTTGATTATTTAAAACGCCTCAATGAATATTACAACAAATGGATTGATGGTTACCAAGAAGGTCCATTACTTGTCATTGATTGTGATAAAAATAAATTTGGCGAAAACGAAGCTGACCTTGGTGATATCATAGGAAAAATTGATAGCACTTTATTTGGCCTCTTCTAGTTTCTCTTTCTAAATACCATACCCATGGCAACTGCAACCGGCGTCGTAACTGCTTCTATTGTAGATCAGTTTAAGGAACTTATTGGAAATGATTTTGTAGTAGCTGATGAAGAAAGCTTGCACCGTTATGGCAAAGACGAAACCGAAAATTTATTGTACCTCCCAGCAGTTGTTGTAAAACCTAAAACTGCGCAGGAAATAGCTTGCATCTTAAAAATTTGCAACGAACATTTATTACCCGTTACACCAAGAGGAGCAG
>JALRHN010000295.1 GCA_023259575.1 Candidatus Kapaibacterium sp.
TGAATATTCAAAGAAAGTTGCAGAGTATTAGCATTATCAACAGAACTTAAATGATATGTTTGTTTGTTTTGATTTAAAGTTATTAGATCTTCTATTCCCAAAACATTTTTAGTTGAAATTACATGAACAGTAGAGCCAGCAAAATAAATTACACTTGAAGATCTAGCATATGGTATAGTAATTTCATAAGATTCAGTGTCAACATTGATTGTAAATATCTCTTTGATTGTTGCTGATAATCTAATTTCAATTAATGTATTTGTGCTATTCAGTGCTGTTGGCTTATCCAGATAAATATTTAAGTCTTCTGGGTTAAAATCTTTAGATAATTTTGCAACTGGGCTTTCATCAATAACAAATGCTCTGATCTGTTCACCATGTGGATTAGTACCAACATTTGAAATATAAGCACCAGGCCTAGAAATAGTAACTTGAATAGAACTTTTATCGGCCTTAGACAGCGATGATAAGAATGAAATTTTCCCAGAAGTTGGATCTAAAGTATATGGATAAACAGATGGCTTGTCCTTATAATAAACTACAACTGATGAGCCATTACCTGTCCAAGAATCTACATAAAAATCTACATATTCTCTTTCATAAACAAATGCATCCCAGAGGTTTTTATTAGTATCAAATGTTATAGCTTGATTAGATGCATTAACAGTATATCCTGATGTAATTTCCTCTAAAGTGTAAGCATCATAAATAGATAATTGATCAGTTGAAAAAAACTGACTATAAGGTCTTTTCCAATTATCATAACTTAATGTATTGTCCCAAAGAGATTGAGTAGAAACATATAATCCTCTATCAGACCCTGCGTAAATTAATTCATAGGAACTACCAGATTGATTCAAAATATCAATACATTCAATTGTTCCATTATAAGCATACCAATTCAAATTAGTACGAACTGGAGCTAAATAGTCAAATGTTTCAGTGATTTTTGAAATACCAATATTATGAGCTATGTAATAATTAGCATATCCAGATCTTTTGTCGATATCTTTAATAATTGATGATAGATTCTCAAAAATCTTGAATTTAAAAATCTTCCAATAATTAGCCTGTGTGCCAAAGTTACCTACAGATGACTTTTCTAAAATCCATTCACTTGATCCATTAATTGTTCCCGAAGTGATTGCAACTTTTTTAGAAGATGTAAATGTATCAGCTGATCTTGTCCAAATTCTTGATGATGAATTGGTGCAAACATAAATACCATTTTCAATTGGATTTGTTTGATTTTTAACAAGAATTCTATTATTATTTGCAAGTGTAACTCCATCTACAATC
>JALRHN010000296.1 GCA_023259575.1 Candidatus Kapaibacterium sp.
GATTGGTTCTGGATGATCTCTTTTGGTTGATAGACCAAGCTTTTCCAAGCTTAGCCTATTAACTGAATCTGTGTAATTTGTTATTTTGATATATGACATTTATCAACCTCTCTATTTCAATGATAGTGATGTAAGGATACGGCTCTTATTATACTCAGTATATTGGAGAGCGTCTAAAACTTCGCTAATTTCTAGAATACTAAATGAGCGGAGCACTGTTTTTTCTTCTTCAATAACAGTTGGCTGAACAATGCCTTCTGTTTGCTTTTTCATATAGCCTTCAATAATTGATTCTACTGCTTTAATGAATAAGCTACCAGTATGGCATGGACCTTCATAATTAAAAGATGTAAGTAATTCATCAGCCAATGCTACAGCATCAGGCTCATCTAAATAATTACCTACTTCACGAGCAATATCTTTGTAATCAAGATTTTCTGCAATTGTATCCATATCTAAGTAATCTTCTAAATCAATAGAGTTAAGTGCACTTTCAACCTTATCATTCCAGTCAATTTCATCAACTGCTGATTCAATTACATCTTCAAAGTCGTAACCTGCAATCAATTCTTCAACTTGTTCCCCAGTCATTGTGTGTTCTTTGAACATTTCAATTAACTGTTCTGATGGGAATGTCATTGTTGCTACGACATCTTTTGCTTTTGGCGCTTCCATTTTATTTTCTCCAATCGGTGTGTTTATATAATTTCCTGCTGTTTCTGTTCTCTCTAAATATTCCATTAGAAATACCTTTCCGCTTCCCATTCAACATATCTAAACATTGCTGAATCTTCATTAATTTTTCTTCTTGCACCATCAAACCAATCTAAGAAAACATATTGTGCTGATTCAACAACATTGTCTTCATTAATAATTGCTTCAATATGTGAAGAAGGACCACCCCCACTTAATTCAATTGTTAATAGCTTTTTCATACTTGAACCAGCTGCGTATTCATAAATTGATTGTTCATCAATTTCTTCATCTTTTACTTGCTCAATCAATTTTTGATCATCTTCATCATCTTCATCAAGATTATCATCTAATACCCTGAACATGAGTTCAAGATAATCATTAGCTCTATGATATTCTTCTTCAATACGCTCTTGGCATGTTTTTTGTTTTGTATCTGACATTACATCTCCTCTATATATTGTAAATAATCGTGGTATGTTTCTTTTGTTGGATATTGAATTGTTAGCCTGATGAATTCAAGCAAACATTTAATTTTGTCTTTGAAAGACAAAAACTTTTCTATTTCAAGATACTCTTCAAGAGTATTTGCATTTGTTAT
>JALRHN010000297.1 GCA_023259575.1 Candidatus Kapaibacterium sp.
AGAAATGGATGAATTAGCTGATTTGTCGATTACAACAGAATATGATCACTTATCGATGAAAAATAATATTCACTATATTTTTTATCCATATAATCCTGTTGAATTACCATATATTTCTCCAGAAAAAGATTTTTCAACAATACGGATAGTACATTCCCCTACTAATAGAATTTATAAAGGGACAGAACTTATTTGTAAAGTTATCGAAAAATTAAAGCGGTCTTATGCATTCGAATTTTATTTATTAGAAAATATGTCAAGAGATGAAGTACTGAAGATTAAGTCTACATGTACAATTTCTATAGACCAAGTGGGTGGCAAGCATGGTGGCACGGGATATGGAAAAGCTGGAATAGAATCGTTATCTATGGGCATTCCTGTTATCACAAATATGACAAATGAATATAAAGACTGGCTTCCAGAAAATCCTTTCCATATTGCCAATGATGCTTCACAATTAGAAGAGCAATTAGTGATCTTATTAGAAAATCCTGATTTGTGTAAAAAATCCGGAGAATTCGGTAAATCGTGGGTACATCGATATCATGGATATGAATCTGTAAACAATCAATTACATGCACTGTATAAACAATATCACATTATCTGATTACCAATTCATGTATGCAATTATAAGATTTATCAAACACGATATTTGGACGCAGAGAATTTGCCTATTAGGTGCTTTTCTTCTAATAGGAAAATTGTTGTTTTTAGTATTTTCTAATATTCATATTCATGCAATTGAAGATTGGTACATTGCGCAAAATCTTTCTGATGGAAAGGGATATACTATACATGATCACATTACTGCTCTAAAAACTCCAATTTATCCCCTATTTCTTACGTTTTTTGCCATGCTTCCTGATTTTACAGGAACATTATTAGCGAGTGCTTCACAGCATATTCTCTTATTTATAGCCAATATATTGTTAATGTGGGCGCTTACTTTACAATATGGAAGAAAATATGGGAATATAATCGGTCTGCTGTTTTTAGTACATCCTGCATATTTTTATTATCCATTCATTCTAGAATCTACAGCACTTACTGTTCCTTTATCTGTACTATATCTCTTTATGGTAATGCGATATCTACATGAGCACTCAAAAGTTAATAATTGGCTTAGATATTCAATAGGATGGATAATAGCATTATGTCAACCTATTTTTTTTCCAATCATATGTATGTCTATGATAATTAAAAGGAAAACCGACAGTTATGTATCATTGCTATTCCCA
>JALRHN010000298.1 GCA_023259575.1 Candidatus Kapaibacterium sp.
AACTTCATTTCTGGTTAAAGGCTTAAACAGAATAATCTCATCAATTCTGTTTAAAAATTCTGGGCGCATTGTCTTTTTAAGGAGTTCAATGATACCAACTCTTGCATTCATTAACATTTCATCCCGATTATCCTCATTGATATCCATTAACTGCTTCTGGAGGATATCAGAGCCTAGATTAGAAGTCATTATGATGATTGTGTTTTTGAAATTTACTAATCTTCCCTTACTGTCAGTAAGATGTCCATCGTCTAAAACTTGCAGCAAAACATTAAATACATCAGGATGAGCTTTTTCTATTTCATCTAGCAAGATAACTGAATATGGTTTTTGTCTAACAGCCTCAGTTAGCTGTCCTCCTTCATCATATCCAACATAACCTGGAGGAGCTCCAATTAATCTAGACACCGCAAATTTCTCCATATATTCACTCATGTCTATTCTAATCAAAGAATTATCATCATCAAATAAAAATTCTGCTAGAGCTCTGGCCATTTCAGTTTTACCAATACCTGTTGTTCCCAAAAAAATGAATGATCCAATTGGTCGATTTTGATCTTGCAAGCCAGCTCTTGATCTTCTAATCGCATTACTGATTGCGTGAATTGCTTCATGTTGACTTATCACTCTTTTATGAAGCCTGTCTTCCATAGTTAATAGCTTTGTCCTTTCAGTTTCCAACATTCTTTGTACTGGAATACCTGTCCACTTACCTACTATTTCTGCTATATCAACAGCATCTACCTCTTCTTTCAACATTTTACCATGTTCTTGCAAGGCTTCTAGATGATTGTTTTCATCTTCAAGCTGTTTTTCTAATTGAAGAATTGTACCATAGCGTAATTCTGCAACTTTTGCTAAATCACCTTTTCTTTCTAATTCAAGCGCATTATTCCTTGATTTTTCAATATCAGCTTTTAAAGATCTAATACGAGAAATACTTTCCTTTTCTCCTTTCCACCTTTGTTGTAAAGCAGATTTTTTTTCTTTTAAATCGGCTAATTCTTTTTCAATCTCACTAAGCCTTTTTTTTGTAGGATTGATGTAAATCTCTGCACTCATCGTTAAACTCCATAAGTCTTATATATCAAAAATTATATTCATATTATTTCGATATCTGAATCGCTATACTAAGACGTTTATACTACCTTTTTTGTCTATATTTGCACTTTATTATATATGTAC
>JALRHN010000299.1:0-840 GCA_023259575.1 Candidatus Kapaibacterium sp.
AATTATTGCTTGTCCAATCATTGCATTGTATATTAGTTTATACATAGCATTTGTAAATAAATCTTGGATTGCATTATGAAAAATTTATTACTATTCTTCTTAGGCATTCATACTGTTTTTGTAATGGGGTGTATGACTCCGACTCCTTCGAGTCTTAGACAACTTAACCGTTATCATGCCAATACTTCAGATAAGAAGTTTACTGTAGTATATCATTTCAAGAAAGAATTTTCAATTGTCTATGCCCTATTTTACAATATACCTCTTACTACTCCTGATGTGACTGGATATATTGCTGAACAAGTAGCTTTACACGATGGTGATGGAGTAATAAATCTCTATGGAGAAACAGAAACACCATTTCTTTTGAATTCATTAATTAGTACGCTTTCATATTATGCATTTTATAAAGCATTAGATCTTCCATTTGGTGCATTTGGATATAGTGCTGGTGGTGGTGAGGGATATGCCTCAGTCTTGGTCACATTAGTATTAGTTCCATTAACAGCAGCCGGATTAACATGCGGAGTGAGAACATTTACATTAGAAGGAGATATTATCAAGTATAAGGAATAATGGTGATGTGAAGATTGTGGGATGATAGAATGAAATTCACTTACTATCGGATTGATTGATGGTAGAGGAAATCCCTGAAATGATGATTGGATGTGATGACAATGGATATATGTAAGTCCAATAATATCAACCTCATCCTCAGCAACACTGTTCAAACAGGTTCATTCAACCGATAATTACACAATGTAGTTATCGGTTTTTGTTATATTTAGACTTCATAAGCCAGAATGTTTATTGTATACAAATGTGCTTGATGTAGAAGAT
>JALRHN010000299.1:850-1122 GCA_023259575.1 Candidatus Kapaibacterium sp.
AATAGAGGAAAAAAATAGAATAAAAATTAAGAACATTGAATTGAATGAAATTATAAAACTTGGCGAACGAAACAAGATTGAGTTAGAATTAAAGCAAAAATCTGTAGAAGCAGAAATCGCCTGGCTGGAAGGTAATGCACAACGCATCAAAGAGAATACAGAATGGAATTATACCATCATGAAAGGTGATATCGTGATTGGTGGTATCGGAGTGAAAATTAATGCTCATAGATCCTATATCGGAGAAATTGGATATTTCATTGATGAAGCAT
>JALRHN010000029.1 GCA_023259575.1 Candidatus Kapaibacterium sp.
ACTTGTTTTACAATTTGAATAGAGTCAAAATAAGGTGCAATAGCTTGATCATCTAATTCTGTTTGATATGTTGATTGTGTAAATGGTGTTGGCATTTTCCATTCAGCTAATTGCTTCCAACCGAATGGACCACGAGCAATACTCTTACGGACATCAGTATCAAATGAATCTAAATCAATACGTCTTGCACGGTATAATTTATAACCCATGAAGTCCAAACCTTTTTCTAAGTCATCATAGGAATATTCAGCTGTTGTATCCCAGTTAACTATTACAGCATTGTTAAGTGGTCGCCATGTAACTTTTGAAGGATCTGGAGGAGTTGGAGTTCTAAAATTATCATCATATACTCTTTGAGCAAATTTATCACGTTTGATAAGTTCTACAGCATCTTCGGTTCTACCATTTGCATCATTACCATTTGGTGTATTTGCCATGATTAAACCAACTACTGTACGGGCAGTATCTCTTGGAGCTAGATTAAATGGACCAGTAGCCATCAAGAAACGCTTATCACCCTCTGGTGTATCACCATCTTTTAAGCCTATAGCCATAAAGTCATAGCGTAAATCGTTTTCTTTTGGATCTTGGTCAATTGTCCAATTTCTAAAAGTTTTTAATCCTAATTGCTCTCTATTGGTATACACTTTTTTGTCTTTACGCAAGAAGCCTGCAGAATCAGGACTTGTACCAATTAGTTGATAGCGAATAGAATCATTTCCATTTGCATCTTTTACTGTATCACGAACTACATAAGCTGGATATGTTGCTGGACTTTCTAAGAAGTCGAAACCAATATATCCGAATCCCTTACCAGCTTCACCTTGGGTACCATTAGACCATTGAATCGCAAGATTTAATGTGTCTTCTTCATTATAATAACGTGTACGGTCATTAGCTGCATAATTAGCTGTAGAGCCATTAACGCCTATGTCCATATCGAAAGCAGGTGCTAGCCAACATTCACGTAAAGTATCTTTAGACTTATTAATTAAAGCATATTTAATAAATAAGAAATCGCGATAATCACCAAAACCCCATGAATAAATCATTTGTTCATATTGGATTCTTAGTGGATATCCTTCACTTTTGCGACGTCCTACACCACCTTCATAACGATTAAGATCTGTGTCTTTAAATGTTGCAAAAATATCCTCGCCAGAAATAAATGCTGGACCTTTTGGATAGTTTTCAATTGTTCTTAACCCTACATTATCTTCATAACCACCAAAGTATCTATCTTTTCTTAATGTATCCAATGGATTTGTACTTAAATCCCAAATTGGCCATGGAGAAGATCCATCTGCTGGTTTTAATGCTGTTCCATCAGATCTACGATAATCTGATGAGAAATAAAGACGATATTTTTCTCTATTTGCATCATTTACCGCATCTTGATCTTCTTCTATCCTTCCTGGAACCATCCATGAAGATCCTGAATTTGGATTATAGGAGATAGCACATAATTTAACAGTATCACCTTGTGGATTAAGCTTTTTTACTCCAAACCAAATACCACCACCGAAAATATATTGATTATTGGTTCCTCTTGGCCATTTACCGCCACCAACATTATTAGCAACGTCTAAACCAATGATCCCATAATTTGTTGAGTAAAACTCAACGCGGCTAACTCGATTTTTTTGTAAATCATAAGTACCGCTAACTACTCTCTGGGTTTTTTCTCCGCCCTTGCCATCAGAAGAAGACTCTTTTGTTTTAGCAAAAGAACTTCCCATAGAAGCAAATCCGAGTATCAAACCGAGTATACATAAATTTCTAACTTTATACATATATACACCTTGTGTATCAAGAATTTACAAACAATTAGAAGTTAATCATCATGCCAAAAAATGCAGATCTTGGTGTCTGATAATTTGAACGGAATGAAACAACATCTTTAACATAATTAAGGTAGGAATTATATTTTTCTTCCTGAGTTACTACTCCATCGCCATTTTTATCAGCTTCTGCTCTGTATAAGCGTTCGCCATATTGATCATATTGAGTTGCTTGGAATGTAGTTGGATTTGCCAAACTTGCATCTTTATACCAAGGTGATGCACTAAAGTCTCCCAATACTCTATTTAATGTATTACCATCATAGTCAGGATCCTGTGTTCTTGCATATACAGCTGTAAATGCAGTTCTATTAAATAGATTAAATACATCAGCGAAAATTTGGAATGATGTTCTTCCTACTGATTCGCCGAACCAATCTTTTAATCTGAAGGATTTTGTTAAACGTAAATCTGTAGACCAAAAAGATGGTTGACGTTCTGCATTAAATTCTCCAACTGGATTACCTTTACGATCTTGACGAGTATACGGTGTTCCAGTTAAGAAACGGTTAACAAAACTGATTGTCATGTTTTCCATTGGATGCATACCAGCTAATTCCATTCCTTCTTCATTACCCCATACGAAGTCTAATATAGCATTCACTACATGGCGACGATCGCTACTGAATGGGAATTCAGCTAATGGGAATGTTACTTTTCCTGTATATGGATCTGGTTGAAGATTATAATTACTTTCTGGACTAGATGATGTTCCGCTTACAGATGCTAATGTATAATTGATATTAAAACCAATATGATCTGTTGGTCGCTTACGTAATGTAAATTCAATTCCTCTTGCAGAGCCATATTCTGCAACAGCATATTCTTGATAATTATCAGGAACAACTCTGAAATAACGTATACCAACTTGATTATAAATATCTTTATAGTATGCTGTTAAATCGAATGCAAAATCATCGCTCATCTGTAAATTATATGATACTTGATAAGCATTTGTTCTTTGGGCTTCCATATTTGGATTACCAACGATTGTATTTCCACGTAAGCGGTCAGTATTAAATCCATCGTACATATAACTAAAGTTTGGCATTTGGAAATATACACCATATGCTAATGTAAAGATAGATCTGTCTGTAACAGGATAGGTAATCGCTAAGCGCGGACTGATTTGATACTTAAGAGTAGCTTCAGAAAAGCCATCTGTAGAAGAAATAGGTAACCAAACATTAGAAACACTTGATCTGTAAATTGCATTCGGATTTGTCATATCAAAACGTAAACCGGCATTAACGATAATACCTTTATACTTGATTTGATCTTGCACATATGCAGATGCTTCTAGTGGAGTTTGTGCCTTACTTGTACGCTCATTGGTTAATTGTGGATTGAGAGATCCTTTGCTATAGATATTACCACCATATTCATCTGTATAAATATCAAAGAAAGGATTACCATCCCATGGTAAGCTATTATTATGACGGCGCAATTGATATGAACGTACTTCAAATCCAGCTTTAAAATTATGGGATATATCTCCAGCAGTAATATTTACATTGTAAAATCCATCTGCCTGTAAAAATTTCTGACTACGGAATTCAAATGCTCTTTCATTACCATGAATATTAAAGAATCCTTGTAATCCATAAGGATTTTTAGTGCTTGTAGAATTAGCATTATCTTCGATATATCCTGTTAAAGGATTTCTTTCATAAATGTCTAAGAATAAATATCCATCTGCTGTTTTTTGTGTTCTTTGTGAAGATTGGAACCAATCAATAGCTCCATCTGATGTTTGAACCATTTCAGATGGCAAATCTGATCTAGATGATGATCTTGGTTGATAAAGATCTTGTGGTTTATATACTTCGATTGTTCCAAAAATTCCTGGATCATCAAAGCTTGCTCTTTTTGCTACTTCATTATTATTTGAATTTGAAGAAAGCGTAAACTCAAAGAAACTATTATCAGATAAGGTTTGATTAATACGAACAAACACATTATTTACAATATTATTTACTGCAGCAAGTTTTGCAGCATATTCAGGGACAAATATTGTATCACCTGCTGTTAATCTTCCAGTTTTAGCATCTACTTTTTGATTTTTCACACCAAAACCATTTGCATATAACCAGCCCCAGCTATTTCTTTCACGTGATGTTAATCCAAGCTGTCCTCCAAGAGTAACACTTAAATCACTGAAATTAAACTTCATACGGCCTGTTACATTTCTAACCCAAGTTTCTTGGTTTGGTAATTGTCCTAAATTGAAGCCTGTTGGATCTTTAACGCCAATACCTGCTCCACCATATGTTTCATGAGAATATCTACCTGTTACAAAGAATGTAGCATTATCTAATACTTGAAGTGGTCCACCCAATCCAATATCAAATGAACTTTCATCTTTGTTCATAAATTTATTACCATCAATCGTAGAGCCATACAATGCAGGAAGATCTCTTCTCCAACGAAGAAATCCTTCATATCTATCTGTACGACCTGTTTTAACTACAGTATTAACAAATCCACCAATAACATTTCCATATTCAGCAGAGAAGCCTCCAGTTAATACCTGAACTTCTTCTACTGCAAAATTTGATACTGTTGGAGAATATGTTGTTCCGCTAGATCCAAAACCACCACTAAATCTATCAGAAACTTCTAAACCGTCAACACGAATTTGTGTTTCATTTGCACGGCTACCACGAACTTGAAAACCATTACCAGAATTCTGAACACCTGCATTTAAGGATACAACTCCCTGTACAGTTTCACGAGCTATTCTGATATTGTCTTCACCTTGATTACTTCTTAATGAGCCGATTTGTGTTTTGCTTACCATATTCTGGTCTTTTTTAGCATCTACAACAACTGCATTAGAAGTTACTGTTGCTTCTTGCAACTTGGCATTAAATTCTGTTGTTTGGTCTGCAGATATGGAAACATTCCCTTTGAATTCTTTATAATTCACTGCCTTAACCACTACTTGGTATTGTCCAGATGGAATATTTACCACAATATAATTTCCGTCAGCCTTTACGAAAGCGCCACGAGTTGTACCCTGCACCCTAACGGTTGCACCTACAACAGGCTTGCCTTTAGCATCTGTTACCTTTCCAGTTAATGTACCATATAAGCCAGCAAATACTGTTAATGGTG
Organism: Candidatus Kapaibacterium sp.; assembly: GCA_023259575.1. Classification (GTDB taxonomy): domain Bacteria; phylum Bacteroidota; class Ignavibacteria; order Kapaibacteriales; family UBA961; genus UBA961. The sequence goes on from JALRHN010000029.1 coordinate 4,959, forward strand.
CTGATATTAAACTAAGAAGGACCACAAGGAGCCGTAGTTTCATAGTTTCTCCTTTAAACCGAATATTTCGGATATATAAATGAAGCTGTTTATAAACGATATAACAATTATACTTTTTCTTATTTTCACTAATACTTGATGCTAAGAATTATTACATCTTAGCATCATTCAATTATCTAACAATATTAAGCATTTTGGTTATTGAAGCATTTCCAGAAACAAGTGTACAGAAATATGTACCTGATGGGAAGCTTACTGTTGATAATACTACTGAACCTGATTGAGCAAGTTCTTGTGGTAATTCTGCTACCTTAACACCTAATGAATTTGTAATCTGCACTGATACTTTATCGATATTTTGACCAAAATTCAAGACTACTTGATCTATTGCTGGATTTGGTGAAATTGAAAAATCAACTGCTTGTAATTCTTTATCTTGTATTCCAACAAAAGTAGGCTTGAATCCATAAAAGTATACTTGATTTTCTTCAATTGATTGATTTGTATTCTGAACACGAATACCAGGTGTTAAATCAGATTGATAAGCTAACATAACAATACCATCTTTTGCATCTTTATATACACTAGAGAATTGACAATCATTAGCATCTGGTGTCAGATTAATTTCTGGTTCCCATGTTTCGGAAGAAGCAAATTTCTTTGATAAAAAGATATGTCCAAATAATCCAAAATCAGATGTATTATCAGCAAAAATTGTTTCTGCAAAATCACCATTTTTGATACCTGTCCAAGCAACATATAAAGCATTTTCTGCTTCATCATAAGCTAATTTGTGATAGCGATGATTTCCATTACCAAATGAACGGGTTACTACTCTACCCTGTCCATCCCATGTTTCTTGTGAAGTTAAAAAGCTTATTTGATTTGCTGCTTCACTATAGTAGATTCCTGTTACTCTTGTATACAAATTAGAATATACAGTATCAGCTAAAAATTCAATTTGGCCTGCATCATTCATTTTTGCTATGCCACTTTTCCAGCTTGGAGAAGCAGCTGCAACTGCATGAACATTATCATCAGCATCTAAAATTAAATCAAAAGCTGGACCACAAATAGGTACTGTATCTGTTACTGCAGAGAATGTTCCATCACCAAAATCTTCTACCATATAGGCATTTTGATGAGCTGCACCACCAAAAATTAATTTGGCTTGATTCCATGTAGCTCCATTATCAGTAGATTTCACGATAATTAAGTTGAAATTTGTATCCTGATATCCTAAAGCAACTGTATTACCACGAACCGCAAATTGATATGAATTTGCACCTCTTCCTGTTGGTAATTTTGGTTCAGAATTTGGACCTGTCATATATTTTGGCTCACTCCAAGTTGTACCCTTATCTGTTGAACGCATATATATCACTTGTTCACTAAAATTCTTACTTGATGTATCAGATGTAAATGCAACATGTATCACGTCTGAACCATCTACTGCAGAATGTGCCCATAAAGATGAATCTGAACCAGGAATTTGCTTCGTAGTGAACTTAGTGTCACCAAAACTTGTATTCTTTGTAATTCTTAATGCTGATGCTGATGAACCTGAACTAATAACATGAGCAATAGAACCAACTGATCCATCTTTAAATTGAATAATAGATGGAAAACCTGATCGTACAGATTCTATTCTGTCCCATGCAACATCAGTATATTTTTTGGGTGCAATTGGATCTTTGATATCCAAAATTGCATAATAACTTCCTCTGGTAGGATGAGGAGGATTTCCAAATCCATCTTCATCTGTAGCTGCCATCCATATCACTTGTGCAGATTTATCAGATCCATCCTCAAATACAGAAATTCTATGTGGCATAGATCCATTTGATTGTAAATCATAGAATGTATTTCCAATCATTACTCCTGGCGGAGTATCTTGAACCTTTGAAAAAGGACTTTTCGAATTATCTTGCTTTGGTGCTAATCCTATAGCTTTGTCTTCTACATAACACTTACTAAAAGCAAGTGGCTTCCCAGCTATAGACTGAGAAATCCTCTTATCCTGCTTTGCAAATGGGACTACTGATAATGATGTCTTAGTAGACATTGTGTTTTTTAATGGTTTTGCTGTATGTGCTAGAACAGAAGTGCATATTGCACTAATTCCTAACAAATAAGCAATAGCGTATTTTACGCGCATGGTGAAACTCCTAGTATATATAATATTATTTAATATTCATTTGTTATATAAATGCATATAAAGCATTTGTCGTACAATTTACGCACAAAATGACCTTGAAACCAAATAGTAATTTGAATGTGGAAAATTATAGTAATTATCGGCCTAGTTTGGCAATCACATCATTTTTTCTAGCGTTGATTTATATATTTTTAACAAGAAAATGATAGTTATACTATCTTCATATTTTTCATTTACTTAAAGAATTAATGTAATAATAGTGAAGTAACAGATGACTGTGCTTCATGCAATGCTTCTGCTGCAGACTTTGTTCCATATACAGCTTGAGATACAGCTAATTCATATGCTGCCTCGATATCTAACCATTTAGGATGAACCGAGGATAATCGAGATTTTCTCAATTGTTCTATGAAAACAGGGAAACCATTGATGCTTGAAAAGAATGGATCTGATTGAGCAGAGGTATCAGCTGGAATTCCTGCAGTAATACTAAGTTTACAGAGTCTTAGAGTAGATTTTGCTGATGTTAGAAATTGAATAAGTTTTAAGGCTTTAGCTCTGTTTTTACTTGACTTACTAATGCATAAATAATCTCCGCCGGTAAAAGACAAACCACTACCCGATTGAATTCCAGGAACAAGCCCTAATGAAAATTGAAGATTTGGGTTTAATTGGGGGATTTTTTCTAGAAGCCATGGACCACTAACCCAGAACCCTAAAGTACCTTTGATAAATTTGTCATCTAATTGCTTTGAGGATTCTATGATTCCATATGGAACAAGTGAAGCATATTGTTGAAGTGCATCAATATTTTGGGGTAAATCAAATGTTGGATTTCCTTTTTTGTCTAAGATATCTCCAGCATTACTCCAGAAAATTGGCAATACCCTTTTGTATACTTGATGTGCATCTTGGCTTATGATTCCAACTCCATATTCACCGGCAGATGCAATTTTTGTTATTGCAGAGGCATATTGTTTTAAATCTGAAACAGTTTTGGGGATAGTACTATCTGATATCCCAGCTTTTCTACATAGTATTCTATTAATAAATAGAATTCTTGTACTTAAAACCCATGGAACAGCATACATTGAGTCGCCCCATTTACTTGGGGCTAATGCATTCTCTAAAAATCGTTGAGTTTGAATTTCTTCTCTAGAAAGCGGTTCTAATACTCCTCCGCCAGAAAATTGAGCAACCCAATCTGATCCCAATTCTACAATATCAGGTTGTGTTCCAGCATTATAAGCAGAAATAAGTTTGGTTTTTCCATCGGACCAATTCAAACCAATCATCTCTACTTTTATTCCCTCTTTTTTTTCAAACTCTTTTAATAAAGATTGTAACTCTTGTTGATATTTGGGTGAATTTAAAAAACATCCAAAGGTTAAAGATGTATTATTATTCTCTTGACGAGAAGAGCATGAAGTAAAAAATAAGATGCTGAGTACATAGAATAGTGATACTAGAGTATTTTTCATAATCATTTATAGAGAAACTCCATAAATAGATCCGGCTTTTGCATAAGCATAAGAAACAAATTCAGCTTCACTTAAAGGGTTTCCAGTTATACGCTTAATAATCTCACCAGGTTTTTCACTTCTTCCATAAGTATGAATATGTTTTCTTAGCCAATCCAGTATAGATGAAAATTCACCATGAGCAATGTGAGAATATACATCAGGGATTGCTTTTTGAATTTCTTTCCATTCCATAGCTGCATATAGTTTACCTAAAGTATATCCAGGGAAATAACCAAAACCACCAAATGACCAATGGATATCTTGCAGACATCCCTGAGCATCATTTGGAGTTTGTATTCCAAGATATTCTTTCATTTTTAGGTTCCACAATTCTGGAATATCTTGAACAGTAATATTTCCATTGATTAAATCTCTTTCTAATTCAAAGCGTAATATGATATGCATATTATAGGTAATTTCATCTGCTTCTACTCGGATAAGAGATGGCTGAATAGTATTCACTGCATGGAACATATCTTTTGCAGTTAAACCTTTTGTTTGTTCTGGAAATATTTTTGCCATGATAGGCAGAGCCCAATGCCAAAATTCTTCGGTTCTTGTAATAATTGTTTCCCATAATAAAGATTGGGACTCATGCATTCCTATAGAAGCTCCATTAGCAACAAATGTTCTTGTATATTCAGGACTAAATCCTTGCTCATATAATCCATGCCCTGTTTCATGAATTACGCCATATAAACAAGATGCTAAGTCATTTTCTTTTATTCTGGTTGTAAGCCTTACATCATATTGTGTAAATGAAGTACAAAAAGGATGCGCAGTTAAATCTAATCGTCCATTATTAAAATTAAATCCCATTTTTTCTGCAATCAATTTTGAAAACTCCATTTGCTTATTAGCTTCATAATGTTTCATCATTGGTGCATCTGAAACTGTATGTTTCACAGGATCTATAGCATCCAATATCTTTTTTGTAGATATTCTTAGATTGTCAAATATTGGATTTAATTGTTCTACTGTTATGCCAGGTTCAAAAATATTGAGCAATGCATCATATCTGGAAGCTGAATAGGTTCGGCAATCAGCTTCTTCCTTTTTTAATTCAATTAATTCTGACAAAATGGGAGCAAAAAGTGAAAAATCACTTTTGGAACGAGCTTCTTTCCATATATCTTGGGCTAGGGCTTGTGTTTTAGAGGTTCTTCTAACTAAGTCTTCGGGAAGTTTTACTGATTCTTCATGATCTTCTACGAATAATCGCAGAATTGGATCTTTACTTGTTTCCGAAGTATTTGATAGGATATCTGAAGCTAACGATTTTGCTTTATCTCCAGTTAACAATTGATGAGCTAAAGTACTTAATGTAGATATTTGCTCAGCACGCACTGCAGAAGCACCAGCTGGCATATATGTTTCTTGATCCCAATTAAGGACAGAAGTAGCTGCACTAATATCCTGAATTGTGTGCATTAAGTCTAAAGTCTGCTTTTTTAAAGATTCTATTGTAGCCATAAATAATCTAAGTAAATACTAATTAATAACTTAATAAATAAGAAAGCCAGGAATTACCTAACTTTTCAAGGACTGAATTTTGTCTTAATCTGCTTTTTAAATGAGCAAAATCAACATTATCTAATTCTTGATCTTGATTAAAACAACTAAAAACTGGGGTAATTTCTTTGCCAGTTTCTGGGTCTACATGTTTTTGCAAACATTGTGCACATATTTCTTTCATCATACATTGCATTGGAGAATTTATAGAACCAATTGCAATGTGATCTTTTAAATATGGTTTTAAAACTGATTTTCTAGCATCTTTTACTGCTTTCATCATGCCATCACTACCAATAGCGATAATTCTTGTGACTGCATCTAAAGGAATTATTTGTTCGCCTGCATTGCCTTTTGCATAAGCAAGAATTGCTTCGATTATATTCCCACGGATATGAATATCTTGAGGTCTATTTGGAATAATGTCTTTTCCAGTATCACTACACCAAACAATTTTATCGGTAGAAGCTTCAATATCTTCCATTTTAAAAACATCTTCCCCATTTTTATATCCAGCGAAATAAATCACAGAATTTCCATTTTTCTTTAATGCTTTTGAAATTGAGAATAATACTGCATTGCCTAAACCACCACCTGCTAATAATACTTGCTCTCCAAAAGGAATTTCAGTTGGAGAACCTGTAGGACCCATAACTACAAGGTTTTGACCAGGCTTGAGATATTGTACTAATCGTGAAGATGCACCAATTTCAAGTACTATCATAGACAATAATCCTTTTTCTGGATCTGTCCAAGCACCTGTCATAGCTAATGCTTCCATTGTAAATGATTTACCATCTATAATGATGGGATCTGTTTCATAATTCTGCATTCTATAAAATTCACCAGGCTGAAAATGCTTAGCAGCAGCTGGAGCATGAACAACAATTTCTGTAATTGTTGGAGTAAGTTTTTCAACACTCACTACCTTAGGTTTAAATTGATGGTCTAGATGAAGGAAGAATTCCTCTAGTTCTTCTTGAGGAGGAACATATTCCTTTTGTTCAGCTTTTCTGATATCATCTTCAAATAATTCAGCAATTTTTTTATATCCATTCTTAGCACTTGCCATTGCTTTCACAACACTTCCAGCATAATATGGATGTCCATCACCAAAAAAGGAAATATGTTTTCCATCTTGATCATAAGAAGTAAAAAAGGCTTGAGAAATGTCCTCTTTTTCTATTTCTAATTGTATTTTTTTCATGTGAGAAATGTCAAAAAAGAGGTCACATTACTATTAAATGTGACCCCAAATAAGAGTATTAAAGAGCAATAACAACATAATGATAGAAATGATTTCTCTATCTTAATATTAAATTATAAGCATTGAATCACCATAAGCATAGAACTTATAATCTTGCTTTAATGCCTTTTTATATGCTTTAAATAATAATTCTTTACCCGAAAAAGCAGCTGTCAACAAAATTGAAGGGGTTGCTGGAGGATGAAAATTAGTAATAAAACGATTAGCAATTTTAAATTCATAAGGAGGATAAATAAACTTATCTGTCCAGCCTCTATTTGGTTTTACAGTTCCAGTTGTTAAAACGCTAGCTTCTAAAGCACGGGCAACGGAACATCCAACAGCATACACATTCTTTTTAGATTTTAATGATTTATTAATGATATCGGCATTATCTTTAGTAATCTCAAAATATTCAGAATACATTCTGTGCTTGGTTAAATCTTCAACCTCAATATTTTCGAATATACCTTGTCCAATATTTAAACTAACTGTTGCAATTCTTACACCTTTTTTATCAAGTTCTTTTAACATATCTGTAGTGATGTGTAAACCAGCAGTTGGAGGTGCAATTGAAGCAGTTTTATTAGGATTTGCAAACACAGTTTGATACGTTTCTTTATCATGATCGGTTGGATCGCGCTTGATATAAGCAGGCAAAGGCATTTCGCCAATTCTTTCTATAACTTTGAATAAGTCCCCATCATAGCTAAAGCGGACAGTTCTGCCACGATTTGTTGTATTGTCAACCACTTCGCAATAGAATTTATTATTGTCAAAATAAATTTTATTACCAATTCTTACTTTTCTAGCTGGTTCTACTAAAACATCCCATATTCTTTCTTGAGCTTTAAGTTCACGTAATAACATGACTTCGATTTTAGCATTTGTTTTTTCTTTTTTACCAAATACTCTAGCTGGAAAAACACGGGTTTCGTTTAGTACAATACAATCCCCTTTTTGAAAATAATCTAGTATATCACGGAATGTTTTGTCTTCCATTTCTCCAGTTTCACGATTTAATACCATCATTTTAGCAGAATCTCTAGGATCTGCAGGAAATTTTGCAATACATGTTTTCGGCGCGATATACCGAAACTCAGAAAGTTTCATTGTCTTTTTGCTCTAAAATTGAGGAAAATATATTGGAATTATTAATTGTTAAAATCTTATCCCCTTTGATTTAAGTACTTTACACAAGTTTTCTTGCTATAATTAGTAAAAATTGTTGTGGTTCATATTGTAAATATACAGTTTGAAAGGGGGGCTTGTCAATATATTTTTTATTTATACCACAAAAATCACACAATTTTGTGCTTATTCTTTGTGCATATTAAAGACAATCATGAAACAAAAACCATTCGAGCTTATTTCATCATATCAGCCTGCTGGAGATCAACCTGATGCAATTTTTCAATTGAAAGAAGGAATTGTTAGAGGTGATAAGTTTCAGACTTTACTCGGGGTTACTGGTTCGGGGAAAACCTTTACTATATCTAATGTTATTGCTCAGACTGGTCGTCCTACTTTGGTTATATCGCCTAATAAAACTCTCGCTGCCCAATTATATGGAGAATTCAAACAGTTTTTCCCCAATAATAGTGTAGAATTTTTTATTAGTTATTATGATTATTATCAACCAGAAGCGTATATCCCATCAACAGATACATTTATCGAAAAAGATTTTGCTATCAATGATGAAATTGACCGTTTACGATTAAGAGCCACTAGCGCTCTTGTAGAAGGAAAAAGAGATGTCATTATTGTAGCTTCTGTAAGCTGTATTTATGGCATTGGTGATAAGGAAGCATATTCTTCTATGATTTTTCACTTATTTGAAGGACAAATCATTAAGCGTCAAGCACTTATTTACAGATTAACGGATTTATACTATTCTCGAAATGATTTTGAATGGACTAGGGGTACTTTCAGAGTAAGAGGTGATATTATTGATATAATGCCAGCTCAAGAAGATGAGCAAGGTATCCGTGTCGAAATGTTTGGTGATACGATAGAAAAACTTAGTATTATTTCTAGAGTACAAGGCAATATATTGGGGATGATTGATTCGGTTACATTATATCCTGCCAGACAATTTGTTACTCCTGAGAATGAACTTATAAGAGCTATGGGTGATATCAAAAATGAACTGAGCGATAGATTAATTGAATTGAGGAAACAAGATAAATTAATTGAAGCTCAAAGGCTAGAACAAAGAACCCTTTTCGATTTAGAAATGATGAAAGAAGTGGGATATTGTTCTGGAATTGAAAACTATTCCATGCATTTAACTGGTAGAACACCTGGAGAAAGACCTTCTTGTCTTTTTGATTATTTCCCTGAAGACTATCTTTTAGTCATCGATGAAAGCCATGTTACTATACCACAATTAAGGGCAATGTATAATGGTGATAGAAAAAGAAAAAGTACATTGGTAGAGCATGGATTTAGATTACCATCTGCCATGGAGAATCGTCCACTTCGTTTTGAAGAAACTGAACAATTAATTAATCAAGCCATTTTTTTAAGTGCAACCCCAGCAGATTATGAATTAGAAAAGTGCGAAGGTATTATTGTAGAACAAGTTATACGCCCTACAGGCTTATTAGATCCTGTTGTTGAAGTAAGACCAGTTCGTACTCAAATTGATGATTTATTATATGAGATTAGACTCAGAGTTCCCAAAAAAGAAAGAGTACTTGTTACGACGCTTACCAAAAGAATGTCAGAAGATTTAACAGATTATCTTACAAATCTCGGTGTAAAAGTAGCCTATATTCACTCAGAAATAGTAGCATTAGAAAGAGTAGAAATACTTAGAAATCTTCGATTAGGAGAATTTGATGTTCTAGTTGGTGTAAATCTATTAAGAGAAGGTTTAGATATGCCAGAAGTTTCTCTTGTAGCTATTCTAGATGCTGATAAAGAAGGTTTTTTAAGAAGTGAACGCTCATTATTACAAACAGCAGGAAGAACTGCAAGGAATTCATCCGGATTAGTTATTCTTTATGCCGATAAAATTACTAGATCTATGCAATTGGTTTTAGATGAGACTGCAAGAAGGAGAGCAAAACAAATAGCATATAATACTGAACATAATATTAATCCTACAACTGTCTATAAAACATTAGAAGAAATTTTACAGTCTACTTCTGTTGCTGATATTCAAGTACAAAAAACAAAAAGAAAAAATGAAGCTGAACATAATAGAAACAGAAAAGCTGCGGAACCAATGATGAAATATCTTAGTTCTGAGCAAAGGAAAGATTTAATGGACCAATTATATAATGAGATGAAACAAGCTGCAAGAGATTTAGATTATGAAAGAGCTGCAGAATTAAGAGACGAAATTGCCCGCTTACAATTAGCAGAAGAATCTGCAAATAAGTAAATATGTTAATCAAACTAATAGATGTATTATGAAAGTTATTGTTATTACAGGTGCTTCATCTGGAATTGGAGCAGAATTAGCCTTAAAAGCGGCAGCAAAAGGATATTCTATCGCCATTTGTGCAAGAAGAAAAGAAAAATTAGAAAACTTGCAACAATCAATCGAGCTTAATGGTGGCAAATGCTATATGATGCAAGCCGATATTAGCATTAAAGAACAAGCAGAACAATTTATACATAATGTTATATCACATTTTGGAAGAATTGATATTCTGATAAATAATGCTGGAAGAGGTAATCTAGCTTCTGTAGAAGATACAACTCAGGAACAGCTATTAAGTATATTTGGTGTCAATGTATTTTCATTATGGTATATCACAGCTCCAACACTAGTTCAAATGAAATCGCAAGGATTTGGACATATTATCAATATTGCAAGTGTAGCTGGTACGATGGGATTTCCGTTTAATAGTGCCTATGTTGCAGCCAAACATGCTGTTATGGGCTTTACTGCATCCTTAAGAGCAGAATTAGCTGGATCTGAGATTCATGCTACTGCAATTTGCCCAGATGGTGTTATCACTGAATGGGGATCTGTAACTGAAGGAGGAGAAATCGGCAAATTATTTATGGCCGGAATAAGAGAATCTAGATCTATTGCTAGAGAAAAAGGCATTGATTTGGCTCCTCTAGCCGCAATGATGTCGGCAAAAGATGCTGCAGACATTATTTTACAAGCTGCAGAATTCCCTCCTGAGCATGATATATATACACATGCTGGTACTCATGAAAGAGCAATGGAATTTGCTGAAAACAGAGGGAAGGCAGAGCAAAAAATGTTAGCATTGTATTTAGGAATGCAAAAATCATACTCTCAATCAAAACAATGATTCATCTGGAACCTAATAGTTTTAGTATGTTCATTAAATCTTGATAAGATATTTTAGGTAAAAACTATTCTCTACAAAACATTTTTTATATTGTGGTATGATGTCTGAATCTCAATATAAAATGCCAAAGGTAGATATAGTACTTATCTCCTATAATACGCAAAATTTATTATTAAAATGTTTGCACTCCTTATTCTTGACTCCTCAAGGGATAGAATTAGGCAATGTAATTATTGTTGATAATGCATCGTCAGATAAAACTATAGAAAATATAAAAGCATATTATCCTGGATGTATGATTATTAGTTTGCCCACTAATATTGGATATGCTGGAGCGGTTAATGAAGGAATGAAAAAGGCAAAATCTTCATGGGTTTTTATTGGTAATTCAGACATTGAATTCAGAAATTTTACTTTATCAAATTTATTACAACAAGCCGAATTACACTCAAATACGGCAGTATGTTGTCCCCAACAAGTGTATCCAAATAATTCATTTCAAAGAAGTTGGGGTTATTTTCCAGGTTTATCAGAATCATTGCATTATGTAAGTTTATCTGTTGCTTTTGATAATGTACTTCAATCTATATCCTTAAAATTAGGTTTAAAAAGAAAATCATATACAGTTCCTTATGCAGATGGAGCAGGATTATTGGTGAATAGGGCTATATTTAATGAACTTGATGGTTTTGATGCAAATTTCTTTTTTTATTCCGAAGAATGTGATTATTGCTATAGAGTTTGGCAAGCACAATATGCTGTGTTATTTGTTCCTTCTTCAATTCTTATGCATCATAGAGGTTCTACAACTGGGGGCGATCTGCCTTCTATTTCATCTGTGGAAATGCTTTTTAAAAGTAAAATTCAATTTTTAGAAAAAATTGGGAAACAGTCTCACATTGTACCAATGTTATTGATAATGATGTTCTATTATATTGAATTATTACTCATTAAGTTTTTGCCAGCATTGGTCAATCAACATACCAGAAATGCATGGAAATCTCATGTATTGTGTATGATAACATGCATTTCTCTATTGATTTCTATTCTCTTTCCAAGTAAAAGTACTTATCAACCATGAATATTGCCTTATTAACGATTGGTGATGAATTATGTATTGGACAAATAGTAAATACTAATGCATCCTGGATTGCAGATCGATGTACCCAAATCGGTGCCTCTATTTCATGTCATTCTACCATTCGAGATAATCCTGTAGATATTATTCATGAGCTAGATAGATTAAGGATCAATAATTCAATGATCATCATTACTGGTGGCTTAGGCCCTACACATGATGATAGTACAAAATCTACTTTGTGCTCATACTTTCATGATACATTAATCGAACATCAAGAAACATTGCTGTATTTACAAGAACGATATAAATCAAGGGATATCGTTTTGTCCGAGAGAAATAGAGAACAAGCTTTTGTCCCCTCTTCATGCACAGTTTTAAAAAATCCTCGAGGTACGGCTCCTGGCTTATTATTTACGCAAAAAGATTGTACATTTATTGCATTACCTGGGGTACCGTCTGAAATGAAAGGTATTATGCAAGAATATGTTATTCCAATTATTCAAGATCATTTTTTAAAAGAGAAAAGTGTAAAGCCATTTTATAGGACATTAATTACAAAAGGAATACCTGAATCCACTCTTGCAGATCTTATTGGTAATCCTGCTGAATTTCTTGAAATGCAAGAAACTCTTGCCTTTTTGCCCTCATTTCAGGGTGTGCGCCTTCGTTTAGGAGTATATCATCACAATGCTGAACATGCCAAACAACGATTAGATGTATTAGAACAGATTCTGATGAATAAGGCTGGTAAATATATCTATGCAAAAGATCAAGAAAATCTATTATCAAAAACCATAGAGAATCTACTGATTCATAAGAAAAGTTTAAGTGTAG
>JALRHN010000002.1 GCA_023259575.1 Candidatus Kapaibacterium sp.
GCTGCTTGTATTGCTGCTAAGCTTTCAGGATGGGGTGTTTTAACTTTAGACCAACTTTATAGTGGTAGACTTCTCAATGTATTAGTAGATGAACATCATTATGGAGCAATTTGGGGCGGAATTCCATTAATTTCTTGTGATGTTTTTGAACATGCATATTATCACAAAGATGGTCCAGGAAGAGCAAAATATGTAGATAATTTTATTGCTTGTTTACACTGGGGTAGAATAAATGATAGATATAAAAAATACGCTAAATAATTTAGTATTATGATAATAAATGGGTAGAAATACTGCTTTAAGTAAGATTTCTACCCTTTTTATATATCATCATCATCATCTATAATGTCTTCATCAGGGCTAATAACTTCTTTCATTCTATAACCTACACCACGAATGCTCTGAAGTATTCTTGGAGACCCTGGCCTCTCGATTTTTGATCGTACTCTTTTAATATATACATCGATAATATTTGATTCGGGGTCAAAATTATGCTTCCATACATGCTGAGTAATCATGCTTCGGCTAATAATTCTATTCTTATTACGCATTAAATATTCTAGCAAAGCATATTCTTTTGTAGTCAACTCAATCTCTTTACCCCATCTATTAGCCACATGAGCAACTGTATCTAAAATTAAATCCATGCATTGCATTTTGGTAGATTTTTCTGGACTAGACCTTCGCATTATAGACCTTAACCTTGCAGCTAATTCTTCAAAATGAAATGGTTTTGCCATATAATCATCAGCCCCTAAATCTAAGCCTGAAACTCTATCCTCGGTGTTTCCTCTAGCAGTTAACATCAATACAGGAGTTGCATTTCCAGCGCCCCTTAATGCACTTAGGACAGCAAATCCATCTCTTTTTGGTAGCATTACATCTAATACTATTGCATCAAATTGATTATGCAATGCTATTTCTAATCCTGTTTGACCATCAAAGGCTGTTTCAACTATATAACGCTCTTCCTCTAAACCTCTTTTGATAAAAAGCGCCATCTTTTTTTCATCTTCAATAACCAGAATTTTCATGATAAAACTGTTTTATGATGAATAAATCAGTAAAGAAACTCTACATATTCTGCTAATTCTTCATGAGACATGAAATGCATCAACATGCGGTCTTCCTTTAATTGCTCAACTGCCTTTTTTACAGCTACTATGTCTAATCCATGATGATAAGAAAATCTCCATATATCTATGGGGGCCATACTTATCTCTAAAGCTAATAATTGCGCTATAGTCAAGCTTTCTTTCTGTAAAAAGCGTTCTTTTACAGCTTCTAAATAAAATGTAATTTCATCTCCAATCAGATGAGCAGGTGTAAAATAATAATTATTATTACTTATTAAATCACAAATAGGAAATCCTCTAACTGGATCTAATAATAGCGGCAGAAAACTTAAACTAACTATATATAGCATTTCAGAATCTTCGGCTTCCCATAAATCCACCCAAATATCTAAATGTTCTGCTTTTAGCCATTCAAAAAAAGAAATCTCTTTTGGTGGCAATTTGATCAATAAAGATGAGCCAAATGTTCTTATTAATTGTATTGCAATTTCTTGATTCAAATATGAAAGTGTTTCTTGATTGAATTCAATGATTGTATTCTTATCAGATTGAGATATTTGTTGTTCTATCGATAATATTAAATCTTCTATGTTCATCTTTTATCCAGTATTTAACTTCTTACCTTGCAATCTAATTGCTGTTCAACTTTCATTATAATCTTATTGATTGCTTCCTGAATTTCTTGATCTATTAATGTTCTATCAGATGCTTGGAATATAAAACTTATACCAATAGATTTTTTTTGATCACCTAGTGATTTTCCAATAAACACATCAAAAACCTGTATATCCTTTAAGAATGGAACTCCCGTTGAATGCGCTACCTCTATAATTTTCTCTGCTGGAATATGCATATCAGCAACAAAAGCAATATCTCTATTAACAGATGGGAATGTATTTATCTGTTTGAAAAATTGCTTTTTCTGTTTTAACTGATATAGTGCAGAAAGCTCTATAATTGCTGCATACACTGGAATATCACAATCAAATGAACGAATATATTGAGGCTCTAATTGTCCTGCACAGCCTATATATTTTTTTCCTGCATAAATAGATATGATATTCTTACTAAGAATTGCTTTAGGAAGAGTTAAAGGTAATTCAGATTTAATCGTTATACCTTCTAAAAGTAAAGAATCACATAGATGTTCTACAATTCCTTTTATATCATAAAAATCATATGGTTTTGATTGTTCAGACCAATGTTCATTGCCAGATATACCTGTTAATGAAATGATTAATTGCTCTGTTTCATCATATCCTTCCAATGAAGCAATTCCTGACTTTTTTTCTGGTTTTCTATTAAATACTTTACCGATATCAAAAAGTGCTAATGTTTTTTTTCCATTACGAATATTATGAGAAATTACTTTTATATGTGCTGGTACTATTGAAGGACGCATCACAGAAAATTCTTCACCTAATGGATTTGCTAATAATATGGGAGAATCGGTAAACAAAGAAGCTGATTTTTTATCTAAAAAACTGTATGTAATAATCTCGCTAAAGCCATTATATACCAAGTGTTTACGTATAATATTACGCAAAACAGGCTGGCTTAATGCACTGTGAATAGACCGTTCAACAGGAAAATGAACTTCAGTTTGGGAAGGGATACTATCATAATTTCTTATTCTAGCAATTTCCTCTATTAAGTCTATTTCTTGGGATAAATCAATTCTCCATGAAGGACATTCAACTACAAGTTCTTCAGAATTATTTTCTTTTATCTTGCAGCCAATAGATTCCATACAAAGAATAATATCTTCTATAGATAAAGGAATACCTATAATAGATATAGCTTTGTGTAATCGTAGATGTATAGTCTTTGATGTATGTGTAATTGGATAGATATCCTGCATGTCCCCGTAAATAGATCCTCCAGCTATATCAATAATCATCTGTGCAGCCCTAAGTGCAGCATGAGGCAACATATTGATATCTACACCACGTTCATATCTATAAGCAGCATCACTAGAAATCCCTAAGACTTTTGCTGTTCTTCTAATTGAAGAAGGCTTAAAATATGCTGATTCAATAAAAACATTTACAGTTGATTGTGATATTTCGCTATTCTTTCCACCCATTACTCCAGCTATAGCAATTGGCTTTTCAGCATCACAAATCATAAGCATAGAATTATCTAAAACTCTTTCTTTACCATCTAAAGTGATAAAAGAACTTCCAGATTCTGCAGTTTTTATAATAATAGAATTACCAGAAATACAATCTGCATCGAAAGCATGCAGAGGTTGTCCGGTTTCCATAAGAACATAATTAGTAATATCGACAATTGAATTTTTGGGTCTTAAACCAATTGATTCTAATCGTTTTTTCAACCAATCCGGAGAATCACCTACTGAAATTCCCTTAATAAGAATTCCCATATAGCGATTACATATATCTTCTGAAACAATAGAAATAGAGGGAATATCAGTACTTGCTATTCTTTTATTATAGTTATCTAAAGCTAATTGTTCTGCAGGAATCGTAAATTCATTCAATTGATTATTAAGGCAAGCAATTTCTCTTGAAAGGCCAATATGGCTTAAACAATCAGCTCTATTTGGCGTTATTCCTATTTCAAAAACAATATCATTAGCACCAAGAAATTCTGCTAATGTAATACCTATTGGAGTATCCTGAGGCAAAACCCAAATACCACCATCATCATCACCAAGATTAAGTTCATATTTACTACAAATCATACCATTAGATTCTATACCACGGATTTTTCTTTTAGCAATCGCAAAACCACCCTGGGGAATAATAGCACCCTGTTTAGCAACAATTACAATTTGTCCAGCAGCAATATTAGGAGCACCACATATGATAATAGATTCAGCATCTCCAGTAAAAACGGTACAAACAGATAATGAATCAGCATTAGGATGCGGTTCACATTGCAGAACTTTTCCAGTATAAAAACCATGATATGTACTAGCATTATCAAGTATAGACTCAATTTCGATGCCCAGCATCATAAGTCCATCTGATAATTCTTGAGGATTTTGCTTAAAATTAAAGCACTCTTTAAGCCAATTTTGAGATACAATCATGAGTAAATAAGAATTAATCAAAAAAAGAGAGAAACAATCAAATCATGAAATTACATGTGCAAATATAAGTGTTAAACATCTTTATGCTTAATCTATAGTAAATCTGATTAGATATATGAATTGATAAAGAAGCATTAATATAAGTGGAATACAAGTATTTCATAAATGATAGACCCTGCTTTTATCATTTTTTTGGTAATTTTGTGATGAAAACTTTCACTCTTCAAACCATTCTTTAAAGAAAATCCATGACACAAGATCCTCTTTTGGGGAAGATTCGCAAAGCAATACTAACATTACAAATAGCCAATGGCATAGCTGCTTTAGCCTTTTTGGGAGGTTGGTTTGTATCCCAAGAATCTTTATTTCTGATAGCTTCTGCATGTATGGTTATAGCTTTCATTGGACTTATTTTTCTAAAAAAGAGAATACTTTCTTCTCTTTTTCCAACTGATTCCAAATAACTGTCTTTAACTGAATTACGGATAAATACATATGAATATAGCAATTGTATGTGGTGGCATTTCCCCTGAAAGGAATGTATCATTAGTAGGTGGATTAGCGGCAGCAAATGCATTAGAGCATAATGGACATACAGTTAGAATTATAGACCCAGCATTTGGTTCTGATTCTATTCGTTCAAAAGATCAAATACTTGTAAATCCATCAGAATTACCAAGTTCTGATATTTTAGATCTGCCTAAACAACGATTATTAGATTGCGTGCAATCATCTGCATTTGATGGTATTGATAAAGCCTTTTTATTAATTCATGGGACAAATGGAGAAGATGGAATTTTTCAGGCATTATTAGAAGCCAAAGGAATCCCATATACAGGCAGCAAAGTGATGTCTAGCGCATTGGCAATGAATAAATTAGCTTCTAAGGTAATGTTTTCTGCAGTTGGCATTCAAACTCCAATATGGATAGCTGCAGTAAAAAGTAAAGGACACTTAGAAAATCCTGCAACAATACAAGATATTTTAGAAGAGATTCCAGGTAGTATAGTTATCAAACCTAATGATCAAGGTTCTACCGTTGGAATGACTATACTTCATAATCCAACAACCGAAACCATTTACAATGCTTTACAACTTGCGGGTGAATATTCTGATATTGTACTTATTGAAGAATTTATAGATGGCCGTGAATTAACTGTTGCAGTATTAGGTGATGAAGCACTTCCAATTATAGAAATTGTGCCCGAGGGTGGTTTTTATGATTATAAAAGAAAATATACCAAAGGATTTACGGAATATCATTGTCCTGCAGATTTATCAGAAGACATTTCAAGCTTTGTTCAAAATCTTGCTATTTCTGCTCATCACGCATTAGGATGCACTGCTTATAGTAGAGTAGATTTTAGATTAAATGAAGATAATGTTCCTTATTGTTTAGAAGTAAATACAATACCTGGTTTTAGCTCTACAAGCTTAGTTCCAATGGCAGCAAAAGAAGCAGGTATTGATTTTAATAGATTATGTGAAATGATTATTGAACTATCATAAGTTATATATACTCAAGATGGCTAAAAATCAAATCAACACACAAGGTATACATAAAGAATCATCAGAAATTATTCATACCAGAAAATTTTTGAATAGATGGTCTTTAATGGGATTGATTCTATTAAGTGCTTTAGGTACAGCTATTTATGTAAATAGTGTAATGAGAATAAATGCAGTACTTGGAGAAATACGAGTCCTAGAAAAAAATAGAGATTCATTAATGATTATAAATCAATCTCTTCAAGCAAAAGTATTTGAATTGCAATCTGCTTCTAGAATAACATCAATCGCAAAAAAAAATCTTGGTATGATATCGAATCCAAAAGCTCCTCACATTGTTGATAAATAAGTATTTACATATATAGGAATTAACTATCTGTATGAACAAACAAAAAGTTACGCTTATAAAAGGCGATGGAATTGGACCAGAAATTTCCGAAGCTGTACAATTAATTTTTTTGGCAGCTGGTGTCCCAATTGAATGGGAAGAAGCAGAGGCAGGTTTATATTGCATTGAGGCCTATGGTAATGGGATTCCGCAAGAAACACTTGATTCAATATCTAGGAATAAAGTCGCTTTAAAAGCACCAACCACAACTCCTATTGGCGGTGGACATAAAAGTATAAATGTAACGATAAGAAAAAAATTGGATTTATTTGCGAATGTAAGACCTTCTAAATCATTGCCTGGTATTAAAACCAGATTTGACAATGTAGATTTAGTTATTGTTCGTGAAAATCTTGAAGATACATATGGTGGAATAGAGCATCAGCAGACACCAGAAGTTGCACAATGTTTACGATTAATTACTCGTTCTGGATCCAGAAATGCTGCCAGATATGCATTTGAAATGGCCAGATTAACTGGAAGAAAAAAAATTACTTGTATACATAAAGCTAATATTCAAAAAATGACAGATGGTTTATTCTTGAATTCATTTAAGGAAGTTGGCTTAGATTATCCTGATATTCAGCAAGATGACATGTTAATTGATAATCTGTGCATGCAATTAGTAACACGTCCAGAACAATTTGATGTATTATTATTACCAAATCTTTTTGGTGATATTGTTAGTGATTTATGTGCTGGTATAGTAGGTGGTTTAGGGGTTGCACCAGGAGGAAATATCGGTAAAGATTCTGCAGTATTCGAAGCAGTTCATGGATCAGCACCTGATATAGCTGGCAAAGGCTTGGCTAATCCAACAGCAATTTTATTATCAAGCTTACAAATGCTTAGATATATGGGATTAGGTTCTTATGCACAAAGAATTGAAGATGGTTTACATGCTGCCTTATCAGAAGGAATTAAAACTAAAGACTTAGGTGGTTCTGCTTCAACATCCGAGTTTACTCAAGGAATTATCGAAAGAATACCAGCTGGTTCTATTTCTGAAAAACAAGAACAAGCAAGACGTATCATTATTCCTCATGAACCTTTAACCGAACAAAAAGAACCATGGAATATCGTTGGCGTAGATGTATTTGTAAAATCTACAAATGGAATACCACAATTTGCTGAAACAATTGGATTATTCTCAATTGGAATGATTTCTAATAGGGGAACAAAAGTATTTCCAGGACATGCACCCGATATTCTTATGGTAGATTGTTATCGTTGTCGTTTTTATGCTAATACATCTGTAAACCAAAAAGATGTACTTGATCTATTAGCTTTATTACCTGAAGAATATCCATGGATGCATGTAGAATTACTTCAAAATGAAGGATCTAACGTATTATATTCTAAAGCTCAGGGCGAATAAAGCTGAGTTTTGAATGAATATGTATATGTAATGAAATACTGAAATTGAATTGTCGAAAGAGTTTTCTATCTTTGCCACTGATTAGCACATTATTAATCTCTGTAGATCTCTGAGGAGAGAGCATAATTATGAATTTTCTAAACCGTTTTGTCTTATTTGCATTTGGAGCAATAGCTCTTATTATAGTTTCAACAGGTTGCTCCGAAAAGTCTAAGGCACCAGAGCCAATTGGTGAATTAAAAACCTATACAGATACTATAACCAATTTTAAAGTACAGTATCCTTCAAATTGGACATTAATCCAAAAAGAGGCTGGTAGAAGATTCATGGCTTTTCCTTCTAAAGAAGCAAATGAAGCTTTTAAAAAAGTTTATGCCGCTCCTGCAGAAATCAATAATTCAGCAGCACAAATCGCAGTATTTTTACAACCTATACGCGGCAGAACATTAGATACTATCGTTTTAGATAATATGAGCGATATGATTAGTGATTCATTATTTACTGAAAAAAAACAAATCACTATTAATGGTCTTCCAGGATATCGTTTACATTATCGCTATAATTTAGCAGATGGGTTATATGAAGGTGAAAAGTACATAGGTATCAAAGATACAACCTATGCAACAATAATTGAATTCAGTTCATTTACTGATTCATATTCTTTTTATAAGCCTCATTTTGATAAAATTATTAGTTCTGTTGTATTAGCATCTAATCCTATTCAGAAAAAAATTGATACAATTGTTCAGAATGTGGAAGCTGCGCCTCCATCAGCTACATTTCGTGTAGTGAATGGTATGGGCTTTTCTATTTCATTACCTGATAATTTTAATGGAAAACGTACCCCAAATCAAGGTACTTTATTCTCAGCAAGTTATCAAGGTGACAGATTAGATTGCGCAATTCAAGTTGATGTTATTGATGCTTCTAAGCAAAAGAATTTAGCTAAAATTGTAGAAGACAATAAAGCAAAATATCGTGCTACTGCTGCATCAAAAACTTCAATTGGTGGTGTTGATGCATATTTCATGAATTATTCTTTTATGCGTGATGTCAATAGCCGTGTGTACTTTGCAATTAAAGGTGATAAAATGTATAGAGTTACATTAAATTGGTTTGTACCAAAACAAGCTATATATTTACCCGTTTTCGAAAATTGTTTAAGAACATTAAAAATTAATTAATATTAAATACGATATTTTTTAACCGACATATTCATTGTAATGTGTCGGTTTTTTTATATATACATTTATGGATTATACTTTTCTGCATTCAACAATATTGCAATGGTTTGATAATAATCAAAAAGAGTATCCATGGCGCAGTGAAGACCCCGATCCATACCATGTTTTATTGTCCGAATATATGCTTCAGCAAACGCAAGCATCTAGAATTGCATTGAAATTTCCCGAATTCCTTATATCATTTCCCACAATAGAAACTTTATCCAAAGCTACTAATGCCCAAATGATTATTGCTTGGCAAGGCATGGGTTATAATAATAGAGCTATTAGATTAAGAGATTGCGCAAAGCACATCATGGACACATTTAATGGCAATATTCCAAGTAATTATTCAGATTTATTATCATTACCGGGCATTGGGACATATACAGCATCAGCCATTTTATCTTTTGCATTTAAGCACAATATCTCTGTGATTGATATAAATATTTATAGAATTTATTCCAGAGTTTTTGGCCTAGATATTCAGGATGCAAAAACAAAAAATGAGGTCAGAACTATTGCTGAGTATATATATCCAAAAGACAATTCTTCTTCTTGGCATCAAGCTTTAATGGATATCGGATCTTCATTTTGTAAAGCACAAAATCCCAAATGTACATTATGTCCCATTCCAGATTGCTTATATAGAAATAATCCCTCACTTTATAATATGAAGCCTGCAAAATCCAAAAAAATTGAAGCAAGTTTTAGGAATAAACCAAATAGAATTTGGAGGGGAAAAACGATTGAGTTTTTAAGGAATGATCATCAATTAGGACATGATCTTCATGATGTATTACATAGTATTCTACAACAGAATCCAAATGAAATAGATATCGAATGGTTCAAAGAATCAATTATTCCCTCTTTAATTAAAGATCAGTTAATTGAATATAATGCAGAAAACAATCATGTATCCTTAAAAGGATAATCCATATTATTGAAATTTCATAATCTGAGTGATAGAATTTTACTAACTTGAATGATACATTAACTCACTTTTATAGCATAGTATTTTGGCAAATTTCTCTATAAAAATCGCATCGGCATTATATCGATATACTTCTATCATTATATGCTTACAGTGTTTAATTCTCATTATTGTGCTCGCCGTTCTTTTTCCTAATTTTCAAAGCAATATTGCATTTATCATTATAGTTATATCTGGTCTTACTTTAGCAATTAGTTTGCTTTTTGTACAATCATTTAGTAAAAAGAATGTAGAAAAGCCTTTAGAAATGATGGTTAATACCGCGCATCATGTCATTGGAGGATTGCCTTCAGACAGAGTACATGTTCAGGATATGTATTTTTCAGAATTTAAAAGAACAGCAGAGGCAATAAATGTTCTTGCTGATAAAGCATCTAAAGATATAGCAGAATTAAAAAAATTAGAGCAAGTAAGAAGTCAATTTTTGGGCAATGTATCCCATGAATTAAGAACACCAATTTTTTCTATACAAGGATATTTAGAAACACTATTAGACGGAGCAATAGATGATAATCAAGTTAGAAGAAGATTTGTAGAAAGGGCACATGCAAATGCAATTCGATTAAATGTATTATTATCAGATTTAATAGATATATCAAAAATTGAATCTGGGGAAATGCGCATGAGCTATCGGTATTTTAATCTTGTTGATACAATCAAAGATGTTTTAACAGCCCTGGAATATCAAGCTCAACAATATCAAGTTCAATTGATTAATGATATCGGAAATGAAGAAATTACTGTGTATGGAGATAAAGAAAGAATTGGACAAGCATTAACTAATCTTATAGAAAATGCAATTAAATACAATAAACCTGGTGGACATGTACAGATTTACACAGATATACATATCGCAGATGTTACAATCTTTATAAAAGATACAGGTATTGGAATTGCACAAGAGCATCAAGATAGAATTTTTGAAAGATTTTACAGGGTAGATAAAGATAGATCTCGAGCTGTTGGAGGAAGTGGCTTGGGCTTAGCAATTGTAAAACATATTCTTGAAGCTCATAATTCTCATTTAGAGATAAGCAGTGTTCCTGAAAGTGGAACATGTATTTCTTTTGCATTAAAGCGTTAATTATCGAACTTTCAGGTCATATATAAAGTTTATGCATTATCAATCAAATAGAAGATACTCTGGATTTTTTCAGTAATTTGCAAAGCTTTTCACCTACATTTTTTTGTTCTAATGGAATTCCCACATGTCAGACAATGAATATATATCAACACCAAATTTTGGCTTATCAGATGATTTATTAGCTATTAAAAGCCTTGCTGAATCTTTTGCTAATACAGAGATACGTCCTTATGCCCTTCAATATGATGAAAGCCAAGAATTTCCTCATGAAATATTTGCTAAACTTGGTGAATTAGGTTTTCTTGGTATACTTGTTCCAACCGAATATGGTGGAAGCGGATTAGGTTATCAAGAATATGCTATTATAGTAGAAGCAAGTGCTAAGGCTTGCCCAGCAATAGCTTTAGGTGTTGCAGCACATAATGGCTTATGTACAAATCATATTTTGAAATTTGCTAATGAAGAAGTGAAACAAAAATATATTCCACGTCTAGCCAAAGGTGAAACAATGGGTGCTTGGGGTTTAACAGAACCAAGCGCAGGAAGCGATGCTGGAGGAACTCAAACTACCGCTATACGAGACGGAGACCATTATATAATCAATGGATCAAAAAACTTTATTACGCATGGAAATGTTGGTGATATCGCTGTAATTATGGCAGTAACAGATTCATCAAAAGGAAAAAAAGGTATTTCTGCTTTTGCCATTGATAAGTCTATGCCAGGATTTTATGCAAGTAAAAAAGAGAATAAGCTTGGTATGCGTTGTAGTGATACCGCTTCATTAACCTTTGACAATGTACATGTTCCTGCTAGCCATTTGATTGGTAATGAAGGAGAAGGATTCGTACAGGCATTACAAATATTAGATGGTGGTAGAATTTCTATTGCTGCTCTTTCTGTAGGCCTAGCACAGGGGGCTTTAGATGCATCACTTAAGTATTCTTTAGAAAGAAAGCAGTTCAATATGCGTTTAGCAGATATGCAAGGCATACAGTTTAAATTAGCTAAAATGGCAATGGAAATAGAAGCTTCCAGATTACTCACAATGAAAACTGCATGGATGAAAGATAATGGTGAAGCTATAACTTTACAGGCATCTCAAGCAAAGTTTTATGCAAGTGAAATAGCTGTAAGGGCAGCCGAAGAATCAGTTCAAATTCATGGTGGTTATGGGTATATAAAAGAATATCCAGTAGAAAAATACTATCGCGATGTAAAGCTTTTAACCATTGGCGAAGGAACAAGCGAAGTACAAAAACTTGTTATGGCTAGGCAAATTCTTAATGCTTAATTCCTATATAGGAATTCTATGAATACCATATATATTTCATTCTTGTTTTTATTGATTGTTCTTTGTAGTTCTTGTGATATTTCTAATCCAGATACTAATGCAAAGCCATATCCAATTGTAGATATTGATGGAAATGGCTATGATTCTGTACAAATTGGAAATCAATTTTGGCTAAATTCTAATATTAAGGTTACACATTTTAGAAATGGTGACCCCATACCAGAAGCAAAAACAGCATTAGAATGGATGGAAGCGGCTCAGCAAGGTAAGCCTGCTTATTGTTATTATGATAATAATCCTTTTAATGCTTTGTTGTATGGGAAATTGTATAATTGGTATGCAATCACCGATCCACGTGGGCTAGCACCTTTGGGATGGCATATTCCTACTGATGAAGAACTTATTCAACTTGGAAATGATGTCAACAATGATGGAGGCTCGATAAAATCTAATTCTGGTTGGCAAAATGGTGCTAATGGCTCAAATACAAGCAGATTTTATGCACTTCCTGGGGGATTTCGTAATAATAATGGTGCCTTTTCCTTTATTGAATACTTTGGGTATTGGTGGAGCTCTTCTGCTAGTAATAGTGAATATGCATGGGGACGCTATCTAAACAGTGAAGGAAATTACGTATATAGATATACGTATAAAAAGGGTTGTGGCTTAGCTATAAGATGTATTAAAGATTCTTAGATTCTATAATTGCCTTAGCAGCAAATTGTCCAGAAAGTATAACTAATGGAATACCACCTCCAGGATGAGAACTTCCGCCACAATAAAACAGATTTTTTATCTTATTATCTCTGTTTTTTGGTCTTAAAAAAGCACTAAACATAGAATTAGAAGAAGATCCATATAAAGAACCTCCAGTCGCATTAAAATCTTCTGAGAAATGTTTTGGTGATATATATCTTGGCTCGCCATCAATATATGCATCAAATTCAGGATAGTATTTTTCAATTTGCTGAAAAATCTTCTCAGCATACAATTGCTGCTCATCTTTATTCCATTGCATGTTTAAGGAATTAGACGGAGTATTTACCAAAATAACCCAATTTTCCTTGTCACCTTGTGCTTGTGATGCATCCGTTATTGAAGATACACTTATATAAACTGTCATGTTCTCTGGTGGGATATCTTCCATAAAAATCTCATGAAATTCTCTTTCATAATCATCAGAAAACAAAACTGTATGATGTTTCATAGAAAATGGATTTTTTTTCATTGCTAAAAGAATGACAAATCCCGAAGAAGATAAATCAGGAAGTTTTTCCGTATTTCTTCCTAATAGCTTTGTTCTTGTATGATATACATCTCCATTTGAGATTATATAATCAGCTTTTAATAAACTCCCAGAACTTATCTCTACAGATTCTGCTCTACCATTATTACAATGTATCTTTTTAACTTCGGTATCATATATAATTGATATTCCTAATTCATTGCAAAGCTTTACATATGCTTCTGCAATAGAATAAATCCCACCTTTAGGATACCACCCACCATATTTCCATTCTATATATGGAATTACCATTAATGTTGCAGGGGCTTTATATGGAGACGATCCATTATAGGTTGCAAATCTGTCAAAAAGTTGAATTAGCTTTTTATCAGAAAAATAAGAAGCATTATGATCATGAAACCCTTTTGTAAAACGAAGCAAAGGAAGTTGTGGCAATAAAGGGAGATTCTTAGTTTTAAAAAATTCTAAAAAACCATCAAAAGGATTGAATAAGAATACATCTTTAGTAGCTGAATATACTTTTTGCGCATGCTCAAGATATGATTCAAATTCATGTATAGAATGAGTACCAGAAAATTCTTGAAGTGCCTTATGCATAGATTTTTTATCTGTATAAAAATCTAAAGAAGATGAATCAAGCCATTTATAATGACAAATAGGATGGATTGGCAATAGATCAATATAATCTGATAATTGTTTTCCAGAACCTAAACTTTGAATAAAATCTTGTAGAATAAAAGGCATTGTGATTAATGATGGGCCAGCATCAAAAACACATTCATTATGGTAAATACGACGCATCCTGCCACCGGCTGTATTGTTTTTTTCTATGATTGTAATATCATAACCTTTACTTGCTAAAAGTAAAGCCGATGTCATACCGCCAATACCAGCACCAATTACAATAACTTTATTCTTCATTTGGAATAATTTTTCCTAATTGTCTCTGTTGTTTAATCATACCTCTTTTCTTTTTGTCCGAGATTCTCTCTTCTCTTCCAGCAAAAGTGGGTTTTGTAGGTTTTCGAATTTTAGGAGGAATAATAGCTCTTAATATGATAGCCTTTAGTTTAAGCAATGTATCTTCTGCATTTTCTTTTTGACTTCTATGTTTTTGACTTGTGATAAGGATATGTCCATCTGCATCAAATTTTATTGATGAATAAGAAACAATTCTAGAAACTATATCATAAGGCAAATGGAAAGCATCATGAATATGATAATGTAATTCAACTTTTGTAGATACTTTGTTTACATGTTGTCCACCCGGACCAGACGACCTAACAGCCCTCATTTCTAATAATTGCGCAGGAATATGAAAGGATTCATTGATATATAAATCTTGTTGAGGATGCATTATTTTTTTGAACGAAGAAGATGTGATTTTCCATCATTTGATAAGAAGCCAAAAGCACTTCCACATAAACCGCCAATAATATGAGCAAATTGAGAAATGGAATCTTGCGCAAAAGATGCAACAACTTCTTTGCCTAAAAACACTATAACAATAATCACAAATGTTAAAGGAAGATGTCCAGCTTTAATATTAGCAAATGAACTTAAAAGTATTAACATAAATACAATACCACTTGCACCTAATAAACCAAAACCTAAAAGAAAAATGCTTAAAAAACCAGTAATGCATGCAGTGATTATAATCATCAATAGCATTGTTTTAGAACCATGTTTTTCTTCTAATAATGGTCCAATCAATAAAATCAAAGTAAGATTTCCAAAAAGATGTTCCCAATTGGCATGTCCTAAAACATGAGTAAACATTCTTATATAACTTAAAGGATTAAGCCAGCCAGATGGCCATGCAGTAAAAAGCCACTGGGTTGATAAGCCTCCTGTTATAGAAGATAATATCATAACACATGTAGAAATAAGCGAAAAAGTAAGAATTACAGGAGCATTATAGTCTAATTTCATTGGATATATTCTTTCTACTCTTCAAAAATTTTAATAATATTTCCTTGTCTATCAATGATTGCTCTTATGTCATCGCAATATTGATCTTGTTTTTTCTTACCAATCATTCTTGTGCTTATATTAACTTCTGCCTGACCATTTATAAATTTTCCATAAACAAAGCCACAACAACCTTCATCAACGCATCCAAGATTTCTTTTAAATGCCCTTTTTCCTTGTTTATCAATGTAGAATACTATATTTCCTTTACGAACTGCAGCTAAGCCTTCGCTAAATTCATCTGCAGCATCATATTGTGGTTTTATGATCCATTTTCCTTTTTTATCAATAAAACCAAATTTATAATTCTTATGTGCAACAGCTAAGCCTTGTTTGAATCGTGGTAGATAATATACTGCGGCACCTCCCCAAAAACCAAACTCTATATTTATGGCTTTCTTTCCTTGTTTATCAATAAAAATATAATTATCATTTTGCATTACACATGCTAAGCCTTCAGAAAACTCGGATAGTATTTGTGATTCATTACTAAATGATAGAGGAATTACAATTTTTCCATTTGAATCACAAAAACCAACTTTATATTCTCTACTAATTGCCCTAAGGCCATCATGTAATTCACCGATATTATCATATTCACAAGGTAAAACCATTTCCCCTTTTTCATTAAGTAAACCCATAGATCCATTAAAACAACTTACCAAAGCATTGCCTTCATAAAAATCCAAGGCCCATTTCCATTCACCAGGAAAAGCCTGTTTTCCAGTACTTTTATAAACATATATCCATTTATCATCTGATTTTTCTACAGCTATAATATCCTGAGAAAAACCTTGAGTAGAACTCACAAATAGAATAACAAAACAAAGAAATGAGAATATTGTTATAAAGGAATATTTCCGTGCTTTTTCCATGGATTATGATCTTTTTTATTGGCCAATAATGAGAAAGCTTTAATAAGTTTTTTTCTGGTTTCAGACGGAATAACAATATCGTCTATATAGCCTCTTTCGGCTGCTGCATAAGGATTACAGAATTGTTCATTATACAAAGCTTCTAATTCTGCTGCTTTACTTTGTGGATTTTCGGCAGAATCTATTTCTTTTTTAAATAGAATTTCAACGGCACCTTTTGCGCCCATTACAGCAATTTCTGCAGTTGGCCATGCGATATTATAATCACCTCGAATATGTTTTGAGTTCATAACATCATAGGCACCACCATATGCTTTTCGGGTAATTACTGTCACTTTTGGGACAGTAGCTTCACAAAAAGCATAGAGTAATTTTGCACCTTGAGTTATGATTCCACGCCATTCTTGATCTGTTCCAGGAAGAAATCCAGGTACATCTTCAAAAACAAGCAAAGGGATATTAAAACAATCACAAAACCGAACAAATCTAGCGCCTTTTACAGAGCTATTGATATCTAAAACACCAGCCATGGATGCAGGTTGATTAGCTATAATTCCGATAGGATTTCCATCTAATGTTGCAAATCCAACTACGATATTTTCTGCAAAATCAGCATGAACTTCTAAAAACTGTTGTTCATCTATAATGTCTTTGATGATGTCCTTAATATCATAAGGTTGATTAGGATTTTCAGGAATAATAGTGTCTAATCTCGTACATATTCTATCTGGAGTATCAGCTGTTGGAATATGTGGCAAAGCAGATTGATTACCAGAAGGAAGATATGACATTAAAGAACGAACTCGATGCAAACAGTCGATTTCATCTTCGCAAGCAAAATGGGCAACCCCAGATTTTGATGCATGTGTTTCGGCACCACCAAGTTCTTCAAAAGTAACTTCTTCGTGAGTAACAGTTTTTACAACATTTGGCCCCGTTACAAACATATACGAACTACCCTTTGTCATAAAAATAAAGTCTGTAATAGCTGGAGAATATACTGCACCACCGGCACATGGACCCAAAATCACTGATATCTGTGGAATAACTCCACTTGCCATTGTATTTCTTAAAAATATATCTGCATATCCGCCTAAAGAAACAACACCTTCTTGAATTCTAGCACCACCAGAATCATTAAGACCTATAATTGGAGCACCAATTTTTAATGCTAAATCCATGATCTTACAAATTTTTTCTGCATGTGTTTCTGATAATGAGCCACCAAATACAGTGAAATCTTGCGAAAAAACACATACAGTTCTACCATGAATTGTGCCAGTACCTGTAATAACTCCATCACCTAAAGGACGTTGTTTATCAAGCCCAAAGTTTGTAGATCGATGCCTAACAAACATATCTTTTTCTTCGAAAGAACCTGGATCTAACAGTATTTCAAGCCTTTCTCTGGCTGTTAATTTGCCTTTTTTATGCTGATCTGCTATTCTCTTTTCTCCTCCACCTAACATGGCTTCACGGCGAAGAGCTTCTAATAATTGTATTCTGTCTGTCATGTATTTCCTCTATAAATCATTATCAGTATGCAATATGCGATTATTAAGGCAATTGTCAATGTAGGATATATGGTCTTTGTACTATAATTACATTTTTTGGAGTTAGAGAAAAGGGCTTAATTATTGCTTATACAATAAGTATGGAAACAATACAACCTATAGACATTCAACAAGCATATAAGCAATTTTTATCCGCATGTGATATTCAGCGTGGATTTTCTCCTTATACAATAGAAACATATCGTTTTGCATTAGGAGAATTTTTAGAATATCTTTTAAGTGAATATGGTGAATTACCAGAATTATCAGCTATAGAACCTGCTGATATCAGGCCTTTTTTAGGATATATGCATGATAAGGGATTAGCAAAAAAATCTTTACGAGTTAAGATAGCCGCTGTAAAATCATTCTTCCGATTTGCATATAAACAAGGTTGGATAGACAGAAATCCTGCGGCGATTATTGCTACTCCTAAATCTGAAAAAAAATTACCTTCATATTTACAGCAGCATGAAATAGACTTATTGATGCAAAGTTTTAGTACTGATAATCCATCTGGTGCAAGGAATGCAGCCATGGCTGAATTATTATATAGTTCTGGAATACGAGTAAGCGAATTGATTAATCTTAAGGTTCAATCTGTAGATTTTCATAGTTCTACTATAAGAGTAATTGGTAAAGGAAAAAAAGAAAGAATTATCCCTATGGGATCAAAAGCTGTACAGGCAATACAACATTATTATGAATTACGTTCTGTTTTATTAAGAGAAAAGACAGCAGAACCTGATAATAGAATGTTTTTAAGTGACAAAGGAAAGCCGCTACATCCAGCGGTTGTATATACAATAATCAATAAAGCTATGAAAGGCATTACAGAATCTTCTCAGAAGAGTCCACATGTATTAAGACATAGCTTTGCCACCCATTTACTTGATGCAGGTGCAGATATAAGTTCGGTAAGTGAGATGCTTGGCCATAGTTCTTTATCTGCAACACAAGTATATACTCATATATCTGTAGACAGACTAAAAAAAGCATATAGAAATGCTCATCCCAGAGCATAAATATGAAATCCTTATTTTTGTTTTCGATTTTTAATTATTGATAAGCATCTATGAAAATACATGAGTTTGAACATGGTTTACTTAACCGTGTTGCAATAGTAACCGGCGCAGCATTAGGCAATGGACGTGCCTTTTGCGAACGCCTTGCCGAAGAAGGAGCAATTATTGTAATAGCAGATATAGAAGATGCATCTGAAACAGTTCGTTTAGTTGAAGCAGTTGGAGGAAAAGCACTGTATATCAAAACAGATTGCACAAATCCAGAAGAAATACAACATTTAATAGAACAAACATTACAACATTTTGGAACCATCGATATACTTGTCCATAATGTGGGAATGTATGAAGAAGAACCATTTGAATTAATTCGCTATGATCAATGGAAAAAAATGATAGATATTAATCTAACAAGTTTATTTCTTACGGTTCAAGCAGTTCTACCAATTATGAAAAAACAAAGTTTTGGACGTATTATCACGATGTCTTCTAATACCGTATGGCTTGGCACACCCTATTTATCTCATTATGCAGCAGCTAAAATGGGAGTTATAGGATTTACTAGGTCTTTGGCATCAGAAATTGGAGTATATGGAATAACAATAAATGCAATTACTGTTGGTTTAACTGCAACGCAAAGGCCAGCAAATTCTACTTTATCTAGTTCAATATTACAACATATATTACCGCAACAGGCAATTCAAAGAGCAGATGAACCAGAAGATATTGCTAATCTGGTAGCATTTTTAGCATTGCCAGCTTCTGGCATTATTACCGGACAGTCCATCAATGTTGATGGTGGTGCAGCAAGACATTAAGGCCAATCTATGAATACTCTTTTTCAAGAAATTTCTGGGCTTGCAACAGAGCAAATTAATGAGCTATCTAGTAATATAGATATGATGAGTACTCATGATATCATTACTCTTATTAATCAAGAAGATGCAAAAGTTGCCTATGCTATAGAAAAAGAAATTCCTTTTATTGTTCAAGCTGTTGATGCTCTGACAGAACGTTTTAAAATGGGTGGACGCCTATTTTATATCGGAGCTGGAACAAGTGGTAGATTAGGAATTGTTGATGCTTCAGAATGTCCTCCTACATTTGGAACAGATCCAAGTATGGTTCAAGGCATTATAGCTGGAGGAAATGAAGCTATGTTTGCTGCTCAAGAAGGCGCAGAAGATTCTTTTGAAAAAGGTGCAGACATAATAAGAGAATATGGGATTAGTGCTAAAGATTGCGTTTGTGGTATTGCAGCTTCTGGTAGAACACCCTTTGTTCGAGGAGCATTAAAAGAAGCCAAATCTATTGGAGCATATACAATATTAATAACCACAAATGATAGAGAACAGATTATTTCGTGGAATATAGATGTTGACACAATCATTGCACCACATGTTGGCCCAGAGGTGATTGCAGGTTCTACAAGAATGAAAAGTGGAACGGCTCAAAAAATGATTCTCAATATGCTTACTACCGGTGCCATGATAAGGCTTGGTAAAAGTTATGGAAATATCATGGTAGATTTACAACTCACAAATGCGAAATTGCAGGAAAGAGCCAGAAAAATTATCATGGAAATTGCTAATATCAATTATGATGAAGCATCAGAATTGCTTAAAGCAAGTGGTGGACATGTAAAAACAGCACTTATTATGAGTATAACTGATATACCCTTTGAAAAAGCAAAGCAATTATTAGAAAAAGCAGACGGTTATATAAAAAAAGCTTTACAATTTAATGAATAGAGTATAATGAAATTTAAGACAAAGAATTCTTCATTCCATAATGATTATGTGCATTATTACACCAAAATTCTGTGTACAATGGGGCCAGCTATAGCCTCGAAACAAAAAATAATAGAATTGGTTCAAGCAGGTGCAAATGCATTCAGACTTAATATGTCTCATGGATCTCATGAAATGCATAAAGCTAATATCGATTATATCCGTGCAGCAGAAAAAGAACTTGGTATTTATTTACCAATAATTGTAGACTTACAAGGACCAAAAATCAGAGTTTCTGATTTAAAAGATAGTGTTATACAATTAGAAACAGGGAAGAATATCTATATAGCAGACAGCACTCAATTAAAGAAGTTAAAAGTATCTAAACCAGATAATATAATTCCGGTTGAATATCCATCTATTGCAAAAGATGTAAAAGTTGGTGATATACTTTTATTTGATGATGGTTTGATGCAGGTAATAGTTAAAAAAGTAGATAATCCGCTGATTTTGGTTACAGTGATGAATGGTGGAATTTTAAAATCAAGAAAAGGAATAAATCTACCCAATATTGATGTAAGCCAACCATCTATGTCTGATAAAGATAAAGATGATGTGAAATTTGCCATTGCTCATAATGTAGATTATATAGCTTTATCTTTTGTTAGAAAAGCAGAAGATATCATTCATATTAAAAAATACATAAAGAAATCAGGTGGTAGTCAATGGGTTATTGCAAAAATTGAAAAACCCGAAGCTGTTGTTAATATAGAAGATATAGTAAAAGAAACAGATGCTATCATGGTAGCACGTGGTGATTTAGGAGTAGAAATTCCAGCCGCAGAAGTTCCATCTGCACAAAAGAAAATCATTGCAATGTGTAATAAATATGCCAAACCTGTTATTACTGCAACGCAAATGCTAGAGTCTATGATATACAATCCACGCCCTACAAGAGCAGAAGCAAGTGATGTAGCAAATGCAGTTTTAGATGGTACAGATGTAGTAATGCTTTCTGCAGAAACAAGCGTTGGTTCTTATCCTGTAGAAACAGTTAGTTATATGCGAACAATCTGTAAAGAAGCAGAAAAACATTTATTACAAGATGAAATACGTTTAAGAAGACGTGAATCATGTATTTCTGGCAAAGAATCTATTACTTTGCTTATTGCATCTGCAGCTGCTACAATAGCAGAAGATCCTGGGATAAAAGGTATTCTTACTTTAAGTTTATCAGGTGAAACAGCATTATTAATTTCTAATAAAAGGCCAATTTCACCAATCATAGCTATGACAGAATTTGAACATATAGCTAGGCGTGTTGGTTTATTTTGGGGAGTTACTGGTTTAGTTATCCATAAAGTATCTGGTACAGATGAAACTGTTGAAGAAATGAAAGAATTTTTAGTAAAACACAAGTATTTTCAAAAAGATTCTACCGTTTTGATAACCTCAGGTAGACCAATTGTAGCAAGATCCAGAACGAATATGCTTACTATAGAACGTTTATAGTTATGTTACTTTTAAACACAGTATTTTTGTTGTCGAGAACTTTTTTATTTTGAAGCAAGAAATTACCTAATAATGCGTCCTAAAAATCAATACTATTCTTAATTCACAATTATACTACATGGCACATATTTCAGATGCGGAAGCTGTCCGCTCATTAGCAGAAGCTTCTGCTTCAATTCGTAAAGAAATTGGAAAAGCTATTATTGGTCAGCATGATATTGTAGATCAATTACTTATTTCTTTATTTTCAAGGGGACATTGTT
This sequence comes from Candidatus Kapaibacterium sp., assembly GCA_023259575.1. Lineage (GTDB taxonomy): Bacteria > Bacteroidota > Ignavibacteria > Kapaibacteriales > UBA961 > UBA961. The sequence continues at coordinate 22,177 of JALRHN010000002.1, forward strand.
TATTGGTTGGTGTTCCAGGATTAGCTAAAACTTTATTAATTAGAACTTTAGCTCAATCAATGAATTTAACATTCAATCGAATTCAATTTACACCAGATTTAATGCCAAGTGATATCACAGGTACAGAAATTATCGAAGATAATATGTCAACTGGCCAAAAACAGTTTCGTTTTGTAAAAGGACCTGTTTTTGCTCAAATAGTATTAGCAGACGAAATCAATAGAACTCCTCCTAAAACACAAGCTGCATTATTAGAAGCTATGCAAGAACATTCTGTTACTGCTTCTGGCACTACATATACATTAGATGAACCATTTTTTGTTTTAGCTACGCAAAATCCAATAGAACAAGAAGGTACTTATCCTTTACCAGAAGCTCAGCTAGATAGATTTATGTTCAATTTATGGTTGGATTATCCATCTGAACAAGAAGAACATGCTATTGTACATAGCACAACAACCGATATTCAACCTACAATTAATCCTATCTTATCAGCAAAAGATATTATGTTTTATCAGGATATAGCAAGGAAAATTCCTGTTTCTGATAATGTAGTTAATTATGCAGTATCGCTTGTACGTTCTACTAGGCCACAAACAACTAAGTCTAAAACAGTTAAAGACTTCTTAAGTTATGGTGCCGGCCCAAGAGCATCGCAATTTTTAGTACTTGGTGCTAAAACAAGAGCAGCTATGCGTGGAGCTTTTACTCCAGAAATAGATGATATTCGTGCTGTTGCAGAGCCTGTGCTGCGTCATAGAATTGTTACAAATTTTAGTGCCGAGGCAGATAATATTTCTCCTTCTCACATTATTCAAATGTTACTCAAAGAATTATAAGCTTAAACACTTAACAATAATCATTGCTTATAATTATCTCTTATCGAGATATCATGAAATATCTATTTATGTATGTGGTTCTTTATATCGGTTTGATAATACCGAATAAGAATTGCTATGCTAATTCTATGGAAAACAAAGAAAAATTCTACAATATATTATCTGATTATAAAGAGTTTTATTTAAGAACCAATCCAGAAAGCGCAACATATGATGGAGATTATCGATATAATGATAAACTGAGTGATCTTTCTGATAAAGCCGAAAATGCTAAATATGATTCTTTAAGATCATTTTTACTTGCCCTGAAATCTATTGATGAATCGTCCCTTAAAGGACAAGACAAGCTTACATATTCTTTATTCAAAGAGCAATTAGAAGAAACAATCGAAGGGCAGAAATTTAAGTGGCATTATATGCCTTTAACGCAGCAAGACGGAATCCATATATATTTCCCTCAATTGATAGAATCTCATCCCTTCAAAAGTATCGATGATTATCATACGTATGTACAACGTCTCAAATTATTTGCTGTACAAGTAGACCAAGTAATTGAAAATATGAATCTGGGTATAAAAGCTAAACTTGTATCTCCAGCATTTTCTATCAAACAGATTTTAGAACAAATCAAACCCTTTATTTCTCAAGATATTGATAGTCTTCCATTTAGCATTCCTTTGAAATCTCTTGATGTACTTGTACAAAAACAAGATCAAATAATGATAAAGGAGCAGGTTTTTCAAGCTTTAAAGAACTATACAATTCCAGCATATAAAAAACTACATTCATATTTAGAAACTGAATATTTACCATATGCTAGAAATACAGATGGTATTTATAGCTTGCCAGATGGTAAAGAACGATATGCTTATGCTATAAAACAACAAACTACTACCACATTATATCCAGATGAAATATATTCTTTAGGGTTAAAAGAAGTACAAAGAATTACAGCATTAATGGAAGAAGTTAAAAATGAATTATCATTTGCAGGTGATCTTTCTGCATTTAATTCCTATTTATTAAGTAATGCTGCGTTTAAGTATACAGAAAAAGATAGTATGCTTAAAGATTATCGCATCATATTATCTAAAGTAGATAAGCAATTAAAACATCTTTTTGGCAGATTACCTAAGGCCAGTTATGCTTTAAAAGAAATGGAACTTTATAGGGCAGCATCAGCACCACAAGCATATTATTATTCTGCTCCTCTAGACCGCTCGAGGCCAGGATATTTTTATGTGAATACCTATGATTTAGCATCTAGGCCAAAACATACAATGACAGCACTTGCATTGCATGAGGCTGTTCCTGGACATCATCTTCAGATATCCCTAGCGCAAGAATTATCAGATATGCCTTGGGTTAGAACTCAAATGGGATACAATGCTTTTGTTGAAGGATGGGCATTATATGCAGAAAGCTTAGGATATGAAATGAACATGTATACAGATACAATTCAAAAATATGGTTCTTTAACTTTTGATATGTGGCGAGCTTGCCGACTTGTTGTTGATGCGGGAATTCATACAGGAAAAATGTCAAGGGAACAAGGTGTTCAATTTATGATGAAACATACCGGAAATTCAGAATTAGATACTAGATCTGAAATTGATAGATATATAGTATGGCCAGGACAAGCATTAGCATATAAAATTGGACAACTAGCAATTATTGCTTTAAGAAAAGAAGCACAAGATACACTTGGTACCAAATTCTCTTTATCCGAGTTCCATGATGCAGTACTAGAAAACGGTGCAATTCCTTTATATGTATTACAAAATCATATTCATGAATGGATTCAAACCCAAAAAAATAAGTAGGGAAATCACAGAAAAAAACATGTCAAAAAAAACTATAAAACAAACTGCTCATATTGATTCAATCTCTGAAGCAATCCTAGCTTTATTAAAAGAACATACTCCTGCAATGCTGAAATTAAATGAAATTTCTAAAGCACTTGGAATACGATCAGATAGTACAGAATATGATGTATTGCGCGTTACATTAAATGATTTAGACCAAAAAAAACTCATTTATAAATCTACTCGTAGACGTTTTGGAATGAGGCCTTTAGGTGAATTCAGTGCATTTAAAGGGATTTTACGTTTCGAATATAATAGGGCTACTATAGAAACAGATTCAGCAGAATTTCCAATTGTTTATGTGCGCCCACAGCATATCGGAACAGCAATGGATGGCGATTCTGTACGCGTTAAATTATTGGCTTTAAAAAAGGATAAAAAGCCATATGGTGTTGTAACTGATATCGTAAAAAGATCTGATTTACCAATTCCTGGTACATTAGAATATGATGGTGATTTTTATTTTTTAATTCCTGATGAAGAAAAATATCTTGTCGATTTTTTAATACCAGCAAGAAAAATAGGAAAAGCAAAAGCAGGCGATAAAGTTGTCTGTAAATTCCTAAAATGGGAAGACCCACACAAAAGTCCAGAAGCTGAAGTTATAGAAATTCTTGGTAAATCAGGAGATCCTTCTGTTGAATTTGCAGGTATAATGAAAGAATTCAATCTTCCTTTGAATTTTCCTGCAGATGTTGAACAAGAAGCAATGATGGTTGCTAAACTCCCAAGTAAATCAGAAATCTCTGATAGATTAGATTTAAGAAAATCATTGATTATTACTATAGATCCAGATGATGCTAGAGATTTTGATGATGCATTATCATTAGAAGAATTACCAAATGGCTTAAAACGTTTAGGCGTTCATATAGCAGATGTAACTGCATATGTAAAAGAGGAATCATTATTAGATAAAGAAGCATATCGAAGGGCAACCAGTACATATCTTGTTGATAGAGTTGTGCCAATGCTTCCAGAAACTTTATCGAATGAAATTTGCTCTTTGCAACCTAATAAAGTAAGACTAGCATTTAGTGTATTTATGGATTGTGATGAACATGGAAATGTTCATGATTATTCAGTAAGCGAAACTGTAATAAAAAGTAGCAAGCGCTTTACTTATGCAGAAGCTCAATCTATTATAGATACTGGACATGGCCCCTATCATGAATTAGTACTAGAACTCTATAAACTCTCTTTAACACTAAGAGATATTCGGTATAAAAAAGGTGGTGTAGACTTTGTAACGCAAGAAACAAAGTTTTCCTTAGATGAAGATAAATTTCCAATAGCTGCTGTTTTAAAAACAAGAACAGATGCCACATCATTAGTAGAAGAATGCATGTTATTGGCAAATCAAACTATTGCTTTACATGTAAAACACATAAGTAAAAAACATCTAAAAAAAGGTGTATTGCCTTTTATTTATCGTGTTCATGATGAACCTGATATGATGAAATTAAAAGATGTTTTACGTTTTGTTAAAGCATTGGGTGTACATGTTCCAAATGGAGTTCCAAGCTCTCGTGAATTAAATACAATTTTAGAACATGTTGCTCATTTACCCGAAAAAATGGTGATCAATCAGTTTTTATTACGTTCTATGGCCAAAGCCATTTATGTAGAAGAAAATATTGGACATTATGGATTAGGATTTTCTGATTATACGCATTTTACTTCACCAATTAGACGTTATCCAGATGTTCTGGTTCATAGGCTGATTAAAGAATATGCATCAGAAAGGCCAAGCGATAAAAGAATTCGCTATCTGAATGAGTATTTGATTGATGCCTCAGCCCATTGCTCTTTACAAGAAAGACAAGCCGTCAATGCAGAAAGAGCTTCTATTCGATTAGCATCTGCACAATTAGCCAAAAGACATCTTGGCTCTAGAATCAAAGGAACTGTTACAAGTGTTACTAGTTTTGGATTATTTGTTCTATTGTCTAGCCTTAATATCGAAGGATTATTACATATCCGTGACTTAAGTGATGATTATTATTATTTTGAAGAACAGCAATTTCGATTGGTAGGCAAAAGAACCAAACAAGTCTTCCGTATCGGAAGCCCTGTTTATGTAGAAATAGTAAATGTTAATATAGATAAAAGACAAATAGACCTAAAATTCATTGAAGAAGAAGAAACAGAATAATATGTATCAATATTTATCACTAAGCAATATGTCATTATATCATATCCTTTTTTATACTTTTTTTATATCATCAATACCAATTTTTGCAGGTACAACAGGTATAAAAGCAACTGTAAATATTAAAACCATTCATCAAGATATGGTTCACATTTCAATACTCACGCCACGTATTAACAGTGATGAAATATTATATATCATGCCTGCTTCAATACCTGGAACTTATGCCCGAATGAATTTTGGATATTTTGTAAAAAATTTTCAAGCTTATGATAAAAAAGGAAATGCATTACCTGTTAGAAGAGAAAATGATAATGAGTTTAGGATAATAGGAGCTAAATCTCTTACACGTCTTGAATATGATATTAATGATTCTTATGATGATAAAACATATAAACTAGATGTATTTAATCCAGCTGGTACAAATTTTCAAGTAGATACCAATATCATGATGGGACATCAAGGATTCATTGGATATTTTGAAGGCTTGCAAAAAGTAGCTTATGAGATAAAAGTGATAAAACCTTCATTTTTTTGGGGTGCTACTTCATTACAAAAAAAGTCTGTTTCTGATACTATTGATATATTATCTGCCAAAGATTACGATGAATTAATCGATAATCCAGCAATGTATTCAAAGCCAGATTCTGTCTCGTATATGCAAGGAAAAACCAAAATTACTGTTGCAGTGTATTCAACTGGTGGAAAAGTAACAGCACAAATGGTTGCAAAAGCATTAAAGCCAGTTACTTCAACTGTAGAAAAGTTTTTAGGTACTATGCCAGTGGATAGATATACATTTATCTTATATTTTGTAGGACAAGACAGAAGTGATTTACGCAAAAGAGAAGCATATGGTGCTTTAGAACATAGTTATAGTTCTGTTTACTTTTTACCCGAGTCCTCAGATCCAAAATCATTAGAAGGGTGGGTTGCTCAAACTGCTGTTCATGAATTTTTACATATTCTTATCCCTTTAAATTTACATAGCAAAGAAATTGAACATTTTGATTTTAAAGAACCTAAGATGTCTAAACATTTATGGCTTTATGAAGGAGTAACAGAATATTTTTCTGTATTAGCCCAAGCTAAAGCCGGTGAAATATCAGAAAAAACTTTACTTAATAGATTACGCAGAAAGATTATAAGTACTAAATTTATCATGCCTAATCCAGTTTCTTTAAGCGAATTAGCACTTAATGTTATGCAAAGTGAATATCAAAAATTATATCCAGTAATTTATGAAAAAGGCGCTCTGATAGGTTTAATGCTTGATATCAAGCTAAGAGAAGTATCTGGAGGTTCTACCACTTTATTAAGTCTTATCCGTTCTTTGTCTACTAAATTTGGGCCTGCAAAACCTTTTGATGATAGTATATTATTTTCTATCATAGAAAAAGAAACCAAGCCGGAAATCACAGATTTCTTTAGGCGTTTTGTAGACTCTACAGAAGAGATACCATATGAACAAGAATTTGCAAAAATAGGATTTGAATATGCTGCTAAAAAGAATGTACTTTCTTATAGTTTTAGTGGCATCAAACCTAATATTAATACAATGGAAGATGATGAAATGCCAGATACTTTACGCTTGTCTGTAAAAGATACTAATAATGTTCTAGGCGCTAAACAAGGTGATATAGTTGTGTCTGTTCAAGGAAAAAATATCAACCTTGAACAAGAAGATGATGAAGCTTACCAAGCTTTATTCTCTCCACAAACTGATGATGAAGTAATTATCAATGTAATTCGTAATGGACAAAGTATTACATTAAAAGGAAAACCGAAATCATCTGAAAAAACCGAAGAATTTTATCTTCGTGTTAATCCAATGGCAACCGAAGCTCAAAAAGCTTTTGGTGCTTCTATTTTTCATTGATTGTCCATATTTATTTGTTATGATACAGCAGCCTACTCCAAGAAAAACTGATTTTAGTACAATTGTTCATGGTTATGCCCTGGCAGATCCATATCATTGGTTAAAGCAGAAAGATACTCAAGAAGTATTAGATTATTTGCATGCAGAGAATGCATATATGAAACAGTATATGAGCTCTACAGAACAGTTACAAGAGCAATTGTATGCAGAAATGAGAGGGCGTATTAAAGAACAAGATAGCACTGTACCAGAAAAATCAGGTGAATATCTGTATTATTCTCGTACCGAAGAAGGTAAACAATATCGAATTTTCTGCAGAAAAAAAGATATCAGCGATTCACAAGAAGAAGTAATTTTAGATGCAAATCAATTAGCAGAAGGACATCCCTATTTTGTTCTAGGAAATCTAAAATGGAGTCCAAATCATCGCTTTATAGCTTATTCTTGCGATATGAATGGCTCTGAACATTTTTCGATTTATGTAAAAGATCTTTCTAATGGTACTATTCATCCTGAAGTTCTACATGGTGCAGATACTTCTATAGAATGGTTTCAGGATTCTCATACTTTTCTGTATTTATCTTTAGATTCTACAAGAAGAGCATATAAAGTATTTAGACATCACTTAGGAACAGAACAAGAAACTGATGCATTATTGATTCATGAAACTGATGAAGCTTTTTTTCTTGGTTTGGATTCTTCCAGAGATGGAGCATATTTATTTGCAGATGCTTCAAGCAAAACTACTTCGGAAGTATGGATGATGTCTGCTAATGATACAAATACAGAATTTTTTAGCATTATGGGTAGAACCCATAATCATGAATATTCTGTTACTTCATTTGGCTCTGCTTTATATATTCTAAGTAATGATCAAGCCACAAATTTTCGCTTAATGGTTGCCAATATTCAAACTCCTTCCGTGTGGACAGAGTTTATTCCGCATCGCCCTGAAACACGATTACAATGGGTATTTCCTTATGCTACATATATCATTATTGGCGAAAGAACTGCTGGCATAACAGGAATGCGTATTCAGAGTATTTCAGATATTCAAGATTTCCATTATCCAGATTTTCCAGAACCTGTTTATGAAATCTATCCTGGTAAAAATTATGAACCTGATTCTGAAACATTTCGGATTCATTATAGTTCTCCAATAACACCTCCATCAGTTTATAATTATCATGTTTCACATAAACATTTAGAATTGTTAAAAAGGGACACAATTAAAGGTGATTATAATCCTGAAGACTATATTACCGAGCGTCATTATGCAGAAGTAGAACATGGAGTCAAAGTTCCATTAACAATTACACGGAAAAGGAATTGTGTTTTAAATGGTCAATCACCTGCATTTATGATTGGTTATGGTTCTTATGGTTTTTCTCTGCCTCCCTCTTTTTCTTCTTCTATTATTAGCTTAATGAATAGAGGTTTTATCTGCGTCAAAGCCCATATTAGAGGTGGAGGAGATATGGGAGAACAATGGTATTTAGATGGAAAATTGAAACATAAAAAAAATACATTTACAGATTTTATCGCTTGTGCTGAATATCTAATCAATAATAAATTTACTTCTGCAGATAGATTAGCAGTGCAGGGCGGAAGCGCCGGAGGATTGCTTATGGGTGCAATCGCTAATATGCGTCCAGATTTATTTGCATGTATTGTTGCAAGTGTACCATTTGTAGATTTAATGAATACTATGTTAGATAGTACATTGCCACTTACAATTGCTGAATACGAAGAATGGGGAAATCCACATCAACAAGAAGATTTTGAATATATGCTAAGTTATTCTCCTTATGACAATATATCTCATCAATCATATCCTCATATACTTGCTATAGCCGGATATCATGATCAAAGAGTTTCATATTGGGAACCTGCAAAATGGATTGCTAAATTGAGAGATTTTTCTACTAGTGAATCTGCTATTTTACTGTATACTAAGTTTTCTGCAGGACATTTTGGTGCATCAGGAAGATTCGATTATCTTAAAGAATTAGCATTGGAATATGCTTTTATCTTAAAACATATACCAAACTGATAAAAATAGAAAGGTTAACTATGAATGAACAACAAAGTCATGAGTATTCCTATAATGTCGATTTTTATTGGAAAGCACTTGCTATGTATGGCATTGCATTGCTTGTTTATGCTGCTTTAAAGGGTACTATCGATGAAAGTCGATTCTCGCTGGTTCTTACAGATCCAATTGTTATTCTATTAGGAATATTTGTGATTGGCTCTTCTATTGCCCTATTAATTAATAGAAATGCACATAGAACTGTTATCATTGGTGATAATTTTATTGCTTTCAGAAATCGTTTTAGAGAACGTATTTTTACTACAGATTCTATAGTGTCTATTGTTCTTGGAAAAGAAAGACGTTTTAAAACTGGTGCACTAAAAGTTGTAAAAATTTATGTAAAAAATAAAAGAAGACCATTGCGTTTAAGGCCTTCTCTTTTCGAAAATGAACAACAACTCTTAGCAGATTTATACCGTCTTAATACTTTAATACAATCATAACCATGATACAATCTGGTGTTATAATAACAAGTTTAGCATTCATTTTTGCTTATACTTCTGGTTTTGCAAAAACAAGTTCAAATGCAGCCAAGATTCATACATCTATTGTATCATATACCAAAAGCCTTCAAAATCATATTAAAGATGCTTATGTTTTTCTTAATATCATTGGCAATGAAGAAGAAAAAGCTTTTGTTAAAACTTCAATCACTGGCGAGTTAATTTCACAGTTTAATGCCTCAATTATTACCGATTCTCCAAATAGCGAAGATGCAACAGTTCTTACTGTACAATTATTAGAAATTGGGACTCGATATTCGAATTATGATGAATCTTCAGATTCATTAAAAAGAGAAATAGTTTTTACGTGTAATACTACGATAAGTAAAGGGAAAGATTCAAAAAAAAACATTATAGTTTTACCGCAGTTTCAACAATCAGACATAGATATTATCTCTAAATCAGAAATAGACGAAATACAATTACCGGGTTTTACATTTTGCAAAGGAACTATACCGCAATCAAAGGAAACATTTTTAAGCGATATAGTGCAACCAATAGTATATATAAGTACAGCAATATTAAGTACTTATCTTTTGTTTAGTGTCCGTTCTAAATAAGAATACATATAATTTTTAACTATTATTCTCTTACTTTATGATAAAGTATCTAATATGCTTGATTGTAATAATGGCTTGTTCCGTTTTACATGCTCAGAATATCCAAGATTTTAAAACAAAGAACTCTGCAAATCAAAAAGAAAGGACTGCTATGTTAGATTTGCTGAGAGCTAAAATGAAAAAATCGTTAAAAATTGATTTTTCTTATGTTGTAGAACATTTTAAAGTATCATCACATTATGCATGGATGCAAGGAACTGCCCAGAGAAAAGATGGAAAACCATTAGAATTAAATCCAGATTTGGATCTCGATTGTTGTATGGTTACTTGTTTATTTAAAAAAGTACGCGGTTCTTGGCAAATAGAAGAAGAAGGATATTTTGGTACAGATGTTTGGTATGAAGGAATTGGAGATAGATATCCAGATGCTCCTCAGGGAATTTTTCCTTCTTATGAAATATATTATAATGGGAATTAAATTTTTATACACACATTTTTGGGCTCTGTAAAAAATCTTAATACTTCAAAGCCGCCTTCACGGCCAACACCAGAGTGTTTAACACCTCCAAAAGGAGTTCTTAAGTCTCTTAATAACCAACAATTAACCCATACTATGCCAAAATCAAGGGCAGCAGATACTCTATGAGCTTTACTTAGATGCTCTGTCCAAATATTTGCAGCCAAACCATATGTTGTTCCATTTGCTAAAGAAATGGCTTCTGCTTCATCAGAAAAAGATTGAAGAGTGACAACAGGACCAAATATCTCTTCTTGATTTGTTCTACAAGTATTTGATAATCCTTCTATAACAGTTGGCTCTAGGAAATAACCCTTTTCGCAAGCTCCTTGAGGATATACTGATTTTCCCCCGCATAACACTGTTCCACCCTCTTGAATCGCCAAATCTATATATGATTTTACTTTATTGATATGTCCTTCGGAAACTAAAGCACCTATCTTTGTATCAGC